>JBAVHJ010000420.1:0-2340 GCA_049685715.1 Terriglobia bacterium
GCCAGGGACTGCTCCAGACTCAAGTAGGCTGCCGCACGCTGAAGATTGGCTTTGGCAAACTGCTCGAGGGCATGGGGCCGAGGATGGTAGAGGTAGAGGCCGGCCTCCAGATCCCGGACACGGTGCACATACAGATAAAGACGAATCCAGTCCCGCCCCGCGGCGGCAGCCTCTCGATGCACATCAGTCGTCCACGGCAGATTTCCTTTCCAGTCCGCACAGAACCCAGCCTGGGCGGCGAACATCAGCGCGGAGAATTGTTCGAACGTAATATCTCCTTTTTGCGGATCGTAATTGAGGGCGGATCGGCGTCGCCGCACGACAACTCCAATGACCTCTGAGGGCGCGGCGATCCGCGGAAGATCGATCCGCGGATGTTCCATGGGTTCATCGATTCCTCCGGACTCCATGGCCGAAGCATGAAGAGGAAACTCACCGACGTCCATGAGCAGGGTCGATTCATGAACGGCATCAATCAGGGGATAAGGCACCACCTCGTCTGAGAGGGCGTTAGGCGTTCCCATAAGCGGAGAAAACGGTTGAGACGTGGGGCAGACGTCCACGTCTGCCTTTAATCGAGGATTCTCCAGCCCGGTCGTGGCAAGGGTAGCGGCCCCATTCAACCCCTTGTTTTTCCCATCCCCTTGTTGTGGCCAAAGCGGCACAATCAGCATCGGCCACTCGTCGGTCTGATCGACCCCCATGAGTTTTGCAAGCGGTTCATCGGGAAAATCACCCAACACACAGCCGTTGAGGCCGAGAGCACGTGCAGCGACAAGGAACGATGCCGCCGCGTGACCCAGATCATGATTGCAATAACGGTAGGCACGACTGCGGTATTTCCACGCCTCTCGCCAGAAAATGGAGGTCAGCACAGCAATGACCGGACATTCTGCGATCCAGGGTTTTTGGATCAAGGTGGCGAGGCCCAGCGACAGATTACCAATCCGGCGGCACTCCAAGGCATGATCCAGCACGAAATAGTGGTACACGCCGTCAGCAAGGTCTGAGAAGCCGTTGGTGATGAGATGGGTCTCAGTCGGGTGCAAGTTTCCGGAGGAAGGATTGACTCGCAGAGAGTAGCGAATATCCGTTCCACGGATTTGCTTCCACGCGCTGATCGCCATGGAATGCCACAGCAGATTACCCAGTAGGGGAACAGCCTGGAGGGAGATAACGCCGGAAACTGGGCTTGGCTCGCGGGAGCGCAGCGTGTTGAGGAATCGGGAGTGGTTGTAAAGGATATCCAGGGTTTCGATCGAGGGAAGCGTTAGATCCCGCGGCAGCTTGATCGATTCTGCGCCGCGGTAGAAACGGAAAGGATCGGGCTGGTTCTCCCAGTCGAGAGAGTGGGCATGGGTTCGGACGGAATTGTAGCTGTGCTTGGTGCTCTCATGATAAGAGAGTGCCCGGAGCGTCTCGCGATTCAGCGACTTCAGCCGTTCACCAGAGGATGTAATGTCCATAAGAGAGCCCGGGCAACACCTCCCCCATACTGGCTCAGCTCGACTTGGATTCCGGAAATTGAGTGGTCTCCAAGGGGTGCCTCGCCCAAAAATAGGATGCCGCCGGATTTCTCATCGAAGGGCACACAGACCTTCTCATCAGCAATCCCGGAATCCCGATTCAAAAAAATGGAATGGCTGATCCCCGTGAATCTTATCAGAGAAACCGGGCCTCCGGAGGGGTATTACCATAGAAAGGATCTGGAAGGTGAACCCCGATCCAGGCGTTAATTCAAGCTGGATTGGGCTGGTGGCCCCGACCGGTCTTGATCCAGAACTTCGCGCACCTTGTGGACCAGAAGATCCGGAGTAAACGGTTTTTCAAGAAGAGACACGGGGGCTTCGAGAGTGGTCTGGTAGCTCATGATGTCCTCGGTGTACCCGGACATGAACAACACTTTCAAGGAGGGAAGGCGCGATTTGAGAAGCTCGACCAGTTCAGGGCCATTCGTTTCGGGCATGACTACATCGCTGAGAACCATTTGAATGCGATCTTTGTTCGATTCAAATAGCGCGACCGCCTCCTTCGAATTTCGAGCTTCCAAAACGGTATAACCGTTCATCTCCAGGGTTTCGCGGACGAGCGCACGGACGCCTCCCTCGTCCTCGACAAGGAGAATCGTCTCTGAGCCCCGTGAGGAAGGAAGGGCTTGCCGCTTCTGAGTTTCTGAAAGGCGTTCCTCAACCCTGGGTAAATAGATCTTGACGGTTGTGCCGTGCCCCGGCTCGCTATACACGCTAACATTGCCGGCGCTCTGTTTGATGATCCCAAAGACCGTGGAGAGCCCCAAGCCGGTTCCTTTTCCGCGCTCCTTCGTGGTAAAGAAGGGCTCGA
>JBAVHJ010000421.1:0-2867 GCA_049685715.1 Terriglobia bacterium
CCCTAACACTATACAATGATGTAATTCCTGTATTCGCCGCAATATCTTGTAAGCGGCGAGCAGGACGAATCCTAGAATTGGAGGGAATCGCATGAAGAAAAGCGCAACCAAGAAAGCACCGAAGAAAAAGGCAGCAAAAAAGAAGAAGAGATAACTTTTTTTTCAGAAGAGATATTGACTTGAATGTGGGGAATGTCGAAAGATATTCCCCATTTTTATTTTTGGGCGGCTGGCCTGAATGGCATTCCGGTCAATATCCACGGCCTTTCCGCGCCTGCTCGATTCCTATTGAATTTCGAAATCGAGCACGAGGAAACGTTCTCCTAAGGCTCCAAGGAGAGCCCGACAGACGCGTCCCGGAGCTCAGCAAGAGAAGACCCAAATCACGCCGCCATGGATCAGATCGAGGCGAATGCTTCTCGCGGAACCGGTGGGGAGGAATTCCAAGTTACGGAGCGAGGAGGGTTGCCTGAAACGAGAATTCAACTTCGGCCTCTCGATTCACACCTCTTCAAAGGCGGGACAGACTCCCAGGAAATCACATTGCGGGCAGAAATAATTCCGGCGCGGTGAAAACTCACGCCGGCGGATCTGCCGGGCAATCTCCAAGATCATCTCGCGATCCAATTCCAGTTGCGCGGCGGTGCGGTCGGTGGTGATCTTTTCCCCGTTCTCAAGATTGTAAAATGACAGCCGGGCCGGCTCGCGGTGGAAAGACTCGCGGCAGGCGAGCGCGTACACGGAAAGTTGCAGACTCAGGTCGGCTTCCCGCTGGTCCTTGGGACGGCCCGTTTTGTAATCGACGAGTTCCATCTGTCCCGCCGCTTCCTCATTCATCTGGTCGATGCGCCCCATGACCACGACGTGGTCGATGGGAAACTGGAATGACTTCTCCTGCGCCCAGACGGCGACATCGAGATGAATGTTCTTTTCATAAAACCGGCGTAGTTGTTCCAACGCGCTGGCTCGATAACGGTTCTCCTGATATTTATCTTCGAACCCGACTGAGCGCCAGCGACGATTGAGAAATTCCTCCATCCTCTCGAGAGGAAATTCTCCCTCTTCCCGTTTCCAAACAAAGAACTGTCTCACACATTCATGCAGGATGGATCCGACGGTCAAGGGGGCACTGGGGCCGCCTGAGAGGCCGTAGAGGTGCCCGAACTTGTACTGCATCGGGCACGTCCTGTAAGTTTCCATCGATGAGGCGCTCAGTTTCAGTTCGTCCGCCGTGGCCACGGACTCGACCGCGGGCAGGGGTCCATTCCGAAGGGCCCAGTAAGGAAGCCTGGAGTTCCTGATCAACGCTTCGTCCGCCGCCGGGTCCAGGGAAAGTTCCTCGGCCAGGTTTTCCCCCGAGGGCTCCACGCGGCCGATTCTTAAATCGTGGGCCGCCTGTTTCGGGTCACGCTGGATGTCGCTGAGAAACTCCGAGAGTTTCCACCGGGGCTTGGTGACTGCGGTTAAGATGAGGAGCTGCTGGGCGCGGGTCATGGCCACGTAGCCCAGACGCCGTTCTTCGTGGATATGCGCCCCGGGAGGGAGGAGGCCCTCCTTCCTCAGGACCTCCGGGAAAGGCAGCAAGGTGGTCCGCTGCTTCGCCGGGAAATAATTCTGTGTCAGGCGAAGCACGAACACCACCGGAAATTCCAATCCCTTCGCCGCATGAACCGTCATGAGACGGACGGCTTCCCTCCCCGGAAATTCCTTCTCTTCATCGGCGATGTCGCCGCCCTCTTCAAGATAGAGGTCAAAGTAATCCAGGAAGTCTTTGAGGCCCCCCTCTTTAAATTTTCTCTGCCACTCTTCCACAAACTTCAAAACGCGACGGACTGGCTTTTCGATATGTTCTTCATGGAAGGAGGTCACATCCCCGAGGACGGCCTGGGCCGATGGGGTGCTTCTCTGGAGCTCTCCGGCGCAGACTTTCAAGGCCGACAGGGCCGGCCGTTTTGCAACGGCTTTCCGCAGGGAATCGGCCCACTGGACGAAGAGGCCGAGTTTTGTCTTCAACGGGGTTGGGGTCTCGTCTCGTGAGGCTTCCCGGATCACCTCCCAGAGGGAAGGGCGCGGGGTCCCGTCGCGGTGGGAGTGACGAGCGGCCCGGTCCGTGATTGAGACGAACTCCTCCTCCGTCAGTCCCCACTGCGGAAGCGCCAACGTGCGCGCGCAACAAATGTTGTCCCCGGGTTTCGCCATGAACCGAGCCGTCGCCAGGAGATCGCGGACCGAAGGATGCAACAGCACAGACATCCCCACCACTCGAAAGGGAATGGCGCGTCGCCGCAGGGCCTTGATTAACAAGTCGCGGTGGGCGTGGGCGCGGTAAAGAACGGCGACGTCACTGAAGGCTCGTCCACCCCCGTGAAGCCGATCGATTTCGGCCGCGACAGCGAACGCCTCGTCGTCCGGCTCCGAGGCGACGAGCAGCGAGACCGGTTCGCCATCCTCTTTTTCAGTCCACAAGTCTTTGTTCGGGTCGAAGCGGTCCGGATTGACCGTGATCAGTTGGTTGGCGAGGCGCAGGATCCGCCGCGTCGAACGGTAGTTCCGGGTCAGCTTCAACTGGCGGAACCGGGGGAACTTCCGGGCAAACAGGGTGAAGCTCTCCGAAGATGCGCCCCGAAACCGGTAGATCCCCTGATCGTCATCGCCCACCACGGTGATGTTCTGGTGCGATTGCGCCAGCAGGTGGAGCAGCTCAATCTGGGCGACGTTGGTATCCTGAAATTCATCCACGAGGATGGCGCGAAATTGATTTTCATAATCCTCCCGGATCTCCGGAAATTGTCGCAGCAATCGGACCGCCGTCGCGATGACATCTCCGAACGTCTGGGCCCCGGCATCCGCCAGCAATCCCGTAGCGA
>JBAVHJ010000422.1:0-3849 GCA_049685715.1 Terriglobia bacterium
CTGCTTGTGGATCATCCACCCTTTGACGGGATAGGGCGATCCCGCCAGCACGTTCTCGCGCAATTTGAGATACGCGCCGTCCCCCTTGGCGGCGAGGGGAAAATTCTTGTCCAGTTCATCAATCCGGGGAGCCTTGGGATCGTCCCAGGGCAGGAACAGGTATTCGCCGAGTTCAATCTTATTGTTCGGAACCATGCCTCCCTGGCGGTCCCAGTTTCCAACGAGGGCATTCAGGATGGCTTGTGCGCGGCGCATCTGGAAATCGTTCTGGTACCACGACGATCTTCTTCCGGCGTAATAAACCGCCCGCGGGGCAGCATCGGAAAACTCGCGGGCGATTCGCAGGATGTCCCGGGCGGGAATCTCGGTTTCTTTTTCAGCCCATTCCGGCGTGTAGGGTTTGGCGTGGTCCACGAGTTTGTCAAAGCCCACACAATAGGAATTGACGAATTCCTTGTCGTAACGGTTTTCACCGACGATGACGTTGAGCATGGCGAGGATAAAGGCCATATCGGTTCCCGGTTTGATGGGATACCAGGCGTCGGCCTTGGCGGCCGTGACCGTAAAGCGTGGGTCCAGGCAAATCAGGCGAGCCTTCCGGGTCATGGTGGAGTCGATCAGGTCCATCGTGTCGGGGGTAATAAAGGCCTCGAAGCGGTTGGCTCCGGACATGATGACGTAGTTGGTGTTGAGAAGGTCAAACGAGGGGACCGTCCCGAAGGTAGCCGAATACGCCAGGTTGACCGAAGCCAGGCACAGGGTCGGATGCCTGACGATATTGGGGGATCCGAATGCCAGTCCCAGGTTCTTAAAGAAGATTTCCTGAAAGCTTTCCGTGGAGGACCATAGCGTCCCCTGGGGGCCGTGTTTTTCCTTGATGGCGGAGAGTTTTTCCGCTGCGAAATCAAAAGCTTCCTCCCAGGTAGCGGGCCGCCATTTGCCTTCCCCCCGCTCGCCGGCGCGGATGAGAGGGCGCTTGATCCGGGCGGGGTCATAGGTTTGTTGAATGCCGGCATTGCCGCGGGCGCACAACATGCCGCGCGATTTGGGGTTCTCCGGATTCGGGTTCAGTTTTTGAATGACCCCCTTGTCGACGACTGCAATCACGGAGCACTTGTTGGGACAGAGCTCACAGGTCGTGGGGATTTCGAGGCGCTGCGGGGTGCTAGCGGTCTCTTTAACAAAGGGTTTGAGGCATGCCGCCTGGGTGGCCAGGGCGGCACCCAATGCACCCCCCGTGGTCATCCGGAAGAAACGCCTCCGGTCCATCTCCGTTTTACTCATTGCGACCTCCAAGAAAGGAGGGACCGGGGATAAGGGTCCCCGGTCCCGCACCCGCTAGAACCTGGTCTCAAGCATCATGTAGATATTGCTGACCTTCTTCGGGAAGGGAAAGAAATTGACCACGTTGGGATTGTCGAGACTGAAGAACTCCAGGGGGCCCGGTGCAATGTGCCATCCGCTGAAAGCCGTGGAGTAGTTGTAATGGATGTAGCCGGCTTTCAGCATGAGGTTCTTGACCATCGTCCAGTGTACATAGGTCTCCCAGACGTTGCCGCGGGCGGCGAGTTTGTCACTTGGTTCGCCTGCTGTCGGGGTGTAATTAAACCAGTTCGGGGAGCCATGGTTAAACTCCAATCCCAGAGAGACGGCCTTGACGGGGGTGTACTTGACGCCCGTATAGACCGCGGTTCCGGTCCGGGAATGGTTGGGATCGCCTAGAAGGCCGCCGAAACCATACTGACTGACTTTTCCATTTGGATGGGATTTGATATAGCCTCCGCTGACGAAGTACGTGAAGTTATCCCCGATGGTATGCATCCACGTCGCCCCCAACTGGTCCATGTTGCCCAGGTTGTTCGTCCCGGTCACAAACTGCGTGGTGGGAAAGGCAAAGGGAGCGGGGACGGGAAAGTTGTTCAAAGCGCCGTACGGGATGTCGGTCATGTTGGTAAAGCGGTTGTAGCCCACCAGGAGCCGGCTGCTGCTGACCGTATTTCCGGTTTTGAAAAGCAGGGGCATGTCATAGGTGAACCCCACGACCCGGCTATCCTTCATGCCATTGATTCGTCCCAAGCCGAAGGGGGTGATGGTGAAGTTCTCGGAGACCTGTCCACCGCCGCCGAATCCGGATTCGTAGCCGATTCCTCCGCAGACGCCGATGTTCGTTCCTTCGGGGAACCCGATCGTGTCGAGATGGTAGTCAATGTGCATGCCATCGACCTCGGCGTTGACCATGATGGCCTGTGGGGTGGCCTGACGCTCGGTGCCCTCACGCAACTCCAAGGGCGGGCCATCACTGCTGTTCATCCGTCCGAAGGAGAACGTAAAGGGGGAATTGGGAATGTCCCACTTCAGGAGCGCTCTCTCGACGCGGAGGACTTCGTTACTGGGGATGCGGCTGGAGTTAAACGAATTCAACACCGTGTTGGGGAGGCCGTTGAAGAGGGGGACGTCGGAACCGCCGTAGAGCTTGTACATACTCAGCCGTCCCATGAATTTGAGGTTCTCATTGATGTCGGCGCTCATCCTCAGGCGCAAGCGAAGCGAATACTGTCCTGAATTGTTGAGGTTCTGAAAAGGGACCGCCACGGGGGCGGTGGTGGTTCCTGTGAACTGCTGGTAAGGATTGATCTTCCAATTCACATTGTCGAACCGCACGCGCATATCGCCGCCCCACTTGATGCTATTCCCGGCGGTTTTGGCTTCCACCTTGTCCAGACGTTCGGTGAGTTCAGCGACGTCGGGCACTGGGGCGGTGGCCGGCTGAGTCGCGTTGACTTTTTCTTCCAGCGCGAAGAGCTGTTGTTTCAGCTGCTCGATCTGTTTCTTGAGTTCTTCATTGGTCTGAGCCTGAATCAATAAGGGTGAAATGAGGATGGCGATCAAGGCGATGATGAAAATCAGTTTACGCATAAAGTCTCCTTGTTTCGAGCGGTGAGGATAGGGATTCGTCATGGAGTCCGTGAGGCCCGCGCAGACAGGTCTGCCCGGCGGCGAACGCGGAAGGCCGGAGCGGAGAGGCCCGACCACGTCCACCCGGGATCCCTCCGGATCCTTGGGATTATTTGCCGCAGGTTTCGGGTTGAGGTGAATCCGAAGCGTGCGCCTGCAAATAGGTGGCGACGTCGAGCAGCTCTTCGGCGCTCATCACCTTCAGCAGCTGTTCTTTTCCCTTGGCATGTTTGGCGTTTGTGAAGTAGGCTTTCCACTGAGTCTGGGTCCTGCTCAGCGGAGTGATCTCGCCTCCCACGGCCCCTTTGGTGTGGCAGGTCTTGCAGGTTTTTCTAAAAAAGAAACGACCCTTGGTTTCGCTGCCGGAAGGGGAAGAGGCGGCGAACGCGAGGGTCATCCAGAGTCCGAGGCTGATGAGGGCGACGAGCAGTTTGAGTCCTTTTCGCATGTTAGTTCTCCGATGGATGAAGATGGGTGCGGTTATGAATAAGTTCCTTTGGACGCGGGGCGGGAGAGGGAAGCCTCAGGGGGATATTGTGATAGTGAGTACTTTCACAAGCACTCTGCAAAAAAATGCCGCACGCCGTCTCCCACTCAACCTGCGGCCGCGTCCGTGCTGGTTCAACGATGGGCTTCCACGAAGCCTGTCCCGATCCCGACGTTTCGATTAATTCATATATAGCAATCATCACTTGATAATTGAATAGTAATATAGTAATATTGTCAAGTTATTTTTTGCGACGGAGGAGTGGCTGTGGTTATCAACCAATCCATGCTTACGGACGAGGCCCTGGAAATGGTGGCCGCGAGATTTCGTTGTCTCGCGGAGCCGATGCGCCTGAAGATTCTCCGGGCCCTGCAGGACGGGGAAAGAACCGTGGGTCAGCTGGTGCG
>JBAVHJ010000423.1:0-3270 GCA_049685715.1 Terriglobia bacterium
ATCGGTTGAATTGGAGGAGGAGGAAGACCAGCGGACACCCCGATAAATCGGGGTGCTGCTCAAGGTGGATCGAACAGCACCCGGATTCATCCGGGTGGTCAGCAAGTGCCAAGGAATGCATCGAAACCGTTTCAACGGTTTTATGCAGGAAACCGATGAATCGGTTGAAATGCGGCAGGGGGGAGAACGGTGGACACCCCGATAAATCGGGGTGCTGTTAATGGTGGATCGAACAGCACCCGGATTCATCCGGGTGGAACATTAGGGACAGACACCTGCTTTGCCGCCATCCCTGCGAAACTTCTTAAGGGAAGGTGTCTGTCCCTAACCCCTTCAATTCCGATTCTATCTTCCTTCTCAACTCTTGATCCCTGGCATCCTGGAGCGCCCAGGACCACTGCGACCGCGCTTCCACCACCCTATTTAAACTCTTCAGCGTCCGCCCAAATTGCCACCGGGCTTCGGCATCCCGCGGGTTGATCCGCAACAAATGGTCCCATGTGTCCACGGCGGCTTGCATATCCCCGCGGGCCATTTGGAGCCGAGCCATGTTGTAAAGTGCCTCTTTCGATCGAGGGTCGACCGCCAATGCCGCCCGAAAGGTTTTTTCTGCGGCGGGGAGATTATTCACTCGGAACTGCAGCGTTCCCAGATTGTTGTAAGCCTCTGCCAGTTTTGGATCCAACTGAATAGCCCGCTCAAAACTTTGAATGGCGCGCTCGGTATCGGTAAGATTCATCTGTGCGAGGCCGAGATTGTTCATTACCGCAGCGTCGGCAGGTGCAAGCATGGCCGCTTCTTGGAGCTCCCGCTCAGACTCCGCATAACGCCCGTGTTCCAACAATGCCAGTCCCACATTGTAGTGAACGTCCCAGGACTGTGGGCGATTCGTCTCAGCTCTTCCCCACAAGGCGACAGAATCGTGCCAGATTCTGTTCTCTTGGGCTGCCCCAACCAACAGACCCACAGCGAGAGCCGCCGTCACGCCCATTTGAAGCCCGCTTGACTTGATTCTTTTGAGGATCAGAATCCAGAACAGCGCGATTCCGACGCAAAATCCCACTGAAGGCAAGTACGCGTATCGATCCTGAACCAGGTACTCCGGATGAAACGCCCTTAGATTCAGCACGGGGAGCAACGGAATCCAAAACAGAAGCCCCCCAACAACACAGGCGTTGACAGCCGTTTTGTCATCAAATTTCAACAGATATCGACCTATACAAAACAGAATCACCGCGAGGAGGGCCAGGATCAGAGTGGAGATCAAGAATGCCGGGGACGTTCCGCTGCGAATAAAGTCAACAGAGTAAACCAGGCTCAGACGGAATGGAAAAAGCAGGTGCACAAAATAACTCAAAACCACAGGGGGAATCGTCAAGATCACATCGAAAGGGGTTATATCCTTATTGAGGGGATGCTCCCAACTCAGGAATCCCAACCCCCGGTAACGTTCCAGCAGATAAAGAAGACTGATGAAAAGGAAGCCTGAAGAGTGGATCAGCATTCTGCGAATCCCCGCGAAGGAATGACTTGGCTGCCGGCTGTCTCCATTCCTATCCGGGAGCAGAAACTCCAGCCCGATCACAATCAAAGTCAGGCTCAACGCACTCTCTTTGATCATCGTCGAAAGAGCAAAGAAAGCCAGAGATAATATCCAGGTTCGGATGGCATGAGTGCTTCGTGCTCGCAAATAAAAGTAAAGCGAGACTAAGAAGAATAGAGTAAGAAGCTCGTGCGCTCCCGCGGTGACCCACGCGACCGCCTGTGAGTGGATGGGGTGAACGGCAAACAAAACGGCAGCCACAGCGGCTATTGATTTTTGGCCGAGAAATTCTCGTACGGTGAGGAAGACCAGGAGGGTTGCGCCCAAGTGCACCAGGATACTTAGAAGGTGCCAGCCGGGCGTCCAAAAATGAAACCATCGGTAGCCCAGCATCAGCCAGAGGGTGAACAGGCGGCCGTGGTAAGGAAGAGCGATGTCCTTTGAATAACTTGTCGAAAAGACCAGTTCATCAGTGGTCAGCACCTTCACCGGATTGATCGGACCGCGAAGGCTTTCATTGTGGACGATGTACTTGATGTCATCAAAAACGAATTCACCTGAGAGGGAATTGGCAAAGGCCAAAAGGACGAGCAAGAAAAGGGCTGTGAGAATCTTGTAGGTGGGAAGGGATTCGATCCAGGAAAGGACAATACCAGAAGAGCCCCCCTGTCCTACTCCCCGAGTCAGAGGCTGATCCTTCGCCTGCTTTGAGAGTGGCGGCACGCCGGTTGACACTTTGGCGTTTTTCTTCCCCTGGTCAAGATGGCTATTTCTCATCGCTTCTCGAAAGGATGAACAAGTGTACCCGGTAGTGGTATGATGATTTGCCGCAAACGAATCGTATGGAGGGAAGGATGGAACGAGTCATTAACATTCACATCGAGAAGTTGCCTGAAGGCTTCTACCTGGCAACATCCGATGAGGTCCCGGGACTGGTCGCTCAAGGCCGCACCGTGTCTGAGACCCTGGAAATTGCGAGAGATGTTGCGCGCAAATTGATCGAGTCCCGGCGCGAGAATCTTGGGGACCTCCCACTTCCAACTGTGGCGGAACGCTCCGAGTACACGGTCGTTGTGGGAGTCTGACGTGGGGCGATTGTCGGGTTTTCGCTATCGAGACATCACCCGGCGACTCAAATCAGCTGGCTTCCAGTTTGACCGGCAAGCCGCAGGCAGTCAAGAGATTTGGTTCAATCCTACCACCAGTCGTTATACCACTATTCCCAATCATGCAGGAGACATGCCTGAGGGAACCCTTCGCGCGATTCTTAAACAGGCCGGAATATCTCCAGACAAATTCTTAGGTTCTTAAAGTTCTCCTCACCTCTCGAATCCTCTCCCACAGCACCCCGATTTATCGGGGTGTAAACCAACTCCCGGCTCCCGTTCAAACCGATTCATTGGTTTCTTTGATAAAACCGTTTAAACGGTTTCTATTCGTTTTGGGTCGTTCCTTGTCACCCGGATAAATCCGGGTGCTGTTGGAGCCCGGATTTGCAGCACCCCGATTTATCGGGGTGTCACGAGTCCGCCCCAATCCACATTCAAACCGATTCATCGGTTCCTCTCCCCAAACTCCACAAAACCGATGAATCGGTTGCCGTCAATTCTTGACGATACCCTTCCACCCGGATAAATCCGGGTGCTGTTTGAATAGACACTGTCAGCACCCCGATTTATCGGGGTGTAAACCAACTCCCGGCTCCCGTTCAAACCGATTCATTGGTT
>JBAVHJ010000424.1:0-3929 GCA_049685715.1 Terriglobia bacterium
AAACAGGCTTGGCAATCTCTTCATCAATCAGAATTTGGGCGGCTCGCAAAATCTTCTCATGCTCGCCTTCGGGGAACACGATCCGCTTCGGTTCTTTCTGGGCTTTGTGGACGACGTGGCGGATCAGTTCACGGGACTTACCCAATCGAAGTTCCAGTTGTTCCTTGTATTCGTCAAGATTTACAGGGTCGCGTGCGACGCCGGTTTCCATGGCCGCCTTAGCCACCGCGGTGGCCTCCCAGAGCAGCACGCGGCTGTCAAACGGCTTGGGGATGATGTAGTCCCGGCCGAACTTGAAGCGTTCTCCGCCATAAGCCCGGACCACGGTGTCGGGAACATCCTGTTTGGCCAGGGAGGCGAGGGCGAAGGTCGCCGCAATCTTCATCTCCTCATTAATCGCCGAGGCCCTGACATCGAGGGCTCCACGAAAGATGAAAGGGAATCCCAGCACGTTGTTTACCTGGTTGGGATAATCGCTCCGGCCGGTGGCCATGATAATGTCATTGCGCGCCGCCTTGGCATCCTCATAAGTGATCTCGGGGTCGGGGTTTGCCATGGCAAAGACGATTGGATTGGAGTTCATCGACCGAATCATCTCCTTCGTAACGCAATTGGCGATGGACACACCACAGAACACGTCGGCGTCTTTCAGGGCATCCGACAGCGTTCTCAGGGGAATATCCTGTGCGAAACGCTCCTTGTAGGGATTCATCCCCTTCTCGCGGCCTCTGTAAATAACCCCCTGAGAATCGCACAGAACGACGTTTTCGCGCTTCACCCCCAGGCGAACGTAATGTTCCGCACAGGCAATGCCCGCGGCGCCTGCGCCATTGAACACCACGCGAATCTTGGAAATGTCCTTGCCTACGAGTTCGAGGGCATTGATGAGCGCGGCGCCGGAAATGATCGCCGTGCCGTGCTGGTCGTCATGGAACACGGGGATCTTCATCGTTTTCTTCAGCGTTTCTTCAATGTAAAAGCAGTCGGGGGCTTTGATATCCTCAAGATTGATACCTCCAAAGGTGGGCTCCAGAAGTTGGACAGTGCGAATAATCTCATCGGGATTATGGGTATCCAATTCAATGTCGAAGACGTCGATATCGGCAAAGCGCTTGAAAAGGACCGCTTTGCCCTCCATGACGGGTTTGCCCGCGGCCGCCCCGATATCCCCTAATCCCAGGACGGCGGTGCCGTTGGACACAACAGCCACCAGGTTTCCCTTGGCGGTATAGCGGTAAACATTTTCAAAGTCTTTCTCGATCTCACGGCAGGGCTCTGCCACGCCCGGCGTGTAGGCTAGGGAGAGATCAAACGCGGTTCGACAGGGCTTGCTGGACGTCACTTCGATTTTTCCGCGACGCCCCAGGGCATGATAATTGAGTGCATCTTGTTTTCGTATAGTCATAACTGCTCCTCTTGGTGGATATGGATATAAATGAATCGTGATTGAGCCTGATCTAAAATGGCATGAATCCTTCAATACAGAATCGAAAAAAACATCCCGGAATTCGGCAAGCAGGGCCGAGGGGGGGGGATTCCATCACGGACTTGGGCTGACACCGGCCGATTCCCACGATTTGTGGTGCACGGTTGGTTTGGAATGCCCCCTCTAAAGTTGCAATCGAAGCGAGCGCTGCAATGTCCAAGCCCGGGAGGTACAGACACGTCCCTGTATGACAGTCAGGTCCGGGACCATTCAACCCGCAAGGGATCGTGATCGGTCCAGTGGATCTTGAGTGATCCATGGTTTGCGTGATGGAGTTCCTTCCCCAGCAAAACGGCGAGCGTGCGGTGCGTCGTAAAGACTGAGAGTCCTTGGCCATTCCGTTCTAGTTTCAACAATCGGGCCAAGGGATTTCGTTGCCGTTCACGCAGGGCAATGCGCCGGATTTGGGATAGGATGTTCTCTTCATGGACTGGGAAAAAATCGCCCGAGAGCCGCACGATGCCACCCACTTTCCCCTCGCGCTCCAAGCGGCAGCCCGGACACTCGACCCGCAGGAGTTGTTTGAATCGTGTGGGAGGTTTGGCAGGATAACTCCAGCGCTTGCCATGATACACCGCTCTGCATTTTCTGCAGACGGCCTCCCCTGCTGTGTGCAAATCATGGGAGGCCAGTCCATCATCAACCTGGTACGAACGAGGAGAAGGTTGAGAGCCGGGGGTATGCAGTGGAACGGACGCCGTTTGGGTTTGGAGCTTGCGAACGCCATGAAGCCGGCCACGGCGACCCGGACGGGTGGACAATGGAACCATAACGTCTCCTTTCTGGTCGCTCGAAGACGTATCCGGTATTTACCGGGCTTTCTTGAGGCCCCTCGCAATACTTTCGTAGCAAGTCATGCTAGTCTATTCTAGCGCGACTGCTGGGCCTTTTCAATGCTCCTATTGAAACGCGCCCGAACTCCCTCAATCCGTCAAGCCTGGAGCCCTTTCACTCATCTGGGTTGCCCACCGCGGTTCCATGGCTGAACCCGGACCTTCATTTCACCTGCAGGGACTCGATGTACTTCATCAAGGTGTACACACTCAAAGACGATTCCATCTTCCCCTTGGTCCGACGGAAGCGGGAACCCCACACGGGCATTTCCCGCGTTCCATGGGCGGAGACGGTCTTTTCACCGTCCACCAGAGCGATCACATGGACTTCATCGAATTTCCCTTGGTTCTTTTTGGCGATTTGGGTCAGATCAGTCGGCG
This sequence comes from Terriglobia bacterium, assembly GCA_049685715.1. Lineage (GTDB taxonomy): Bacteria > Acidobacteriota > Terriglobia > JAIQFV01 > JAIQFV01 > JAIQFV01. The sequence goes on from JBAVHJ010000424.1 coordinate 2,701, forward strand.
GTGATTTCATGGCGGCCGCTACCGGCCCATTTCCCTTGCCGTCCTTCCCATGGCATGAGGCACAATAGGTTTCATAGAGGCTCTTGCCACGATCGAGTTCCTGTGTGGGCTCGGCCTTGACCGGGATCTCCTTCTTATTGGACTGGGCCCAAGTCGAGGAGACACCCGACAGGATGAGACATGAGGCGAGGACCAGAACTCTTGAAGCGCATTTCTTCATAAAGACTCCCTTTCCTTGAAAACTTGGGTTGTCACAGCAAACAAATCCTTTTCGCGCCCCGGGGATGAAACCACGAGCCCCAGAGGGCACAGAAGGAACCTGTGTCAACCCCTTCATCAGGGAGTTACGCCAGGGCCAGCGGGTGAATCAAGGAAAGAACAGTCGGCTGAACCAGCCGGTCAAAATCGGCGTAACTCATCCGAATCGTGTCCACATGTGTCCCTGCGTTAAACACGATTTCGGGGTCGTGCGTCAAGAGGGTGTCCACGAAGACCGGCAGCCCATAAAGTTGTCCAAAGGGCGCCATTGCACCGACTTCAGAATCCGGAAAAAGCACGGCGAATTCAGATTCGGTGGCCAGTGTGAGGTGGTCAAAGGGAAGCACATGTTCGAGCGCCGCGATGTCCACTTTGTGGGAGGCGGGCAGCACCGCCATCAGAAACTTGTCAGCAGAACGCAAGATGACGGTCTTCGCCATCTCGCGTCCTTTAACATGCTGCGCTGCCGCGACTCCCTGGGCAGTATAGGCCAGCCGGTGCGTGCAATGTGTGTAAGACACTCCATTCGCCTCGAGATACTCCTTCAGACGGTTTGTGATCGACATAAATCACCCCTTCCTCTGGTATCCAGAGATGAAAACTCATCCGGTTGTATGCCCTCTCTCTTCCACACCTTCAGCAGTACCCTGACAGGTCCCGAAGGAAACTTGCCTTTTTGGCCGAAGAATGTCCCCGCTCCAGCCCAGCGATTCCGGGGGGGGCTCCCCTTAAAGCGCCGTTTTTACCGCGACCTTCGAACGTTCCTCCATGGACTGATAATCGCGGCTCTCGTAACCCAAGTAAACTTGTCGCGGACGGGCGATCTTCTGCTCCGGATCCGTCAACATCTCCTGCCACTGCGCGATCCAACCTGAGGTGCGGCCAATGGCAAAGAGCACCGGGAACATATCGATCGGGAAATCCATCGCCTGGTAGATCAAACCCGAGTAGAAATCCACGTTGGCATAGAG
>JBAVHJ010000425.1:0-9169 GCA_049685715.1 Terriglobia bacterium
CGCATAACCAATCGACGGCTCATGAATCCCGGTTAGAAACCACGAGTGAACTCGTTCTTTCGTTGACTTCAAGGCTCGGTTTTGGTAGATTTCGCAGCATCAATTCCCATGAAATCGAGCCATTTGAAGAAAATCATGGCAGTTTTGTTGCTGCTCTACGGCGGAGCTGATTTGCTGATCCCTGGCTTCTGTCCTTACGAAGTGCATCTCATTGCTGACGGCCTGCTCGGTCTCAATTCTTCTATCACAGGGGAACCCCCTCCATCACAGGTGTCCCCTTGGGAACCTTCAGATCCGGATGACGACTGTTATTGCTGCAGTACGCGAATTCGCCCCCAGATTCCACCTGCGCTGGGCGTCTCAGATTCCGTTCATCTCAAGACGGCAACTTTGAAAGTGGAACCCCTCGCGGGATTTTCCCCCCATCCGTACCATCCCCCTCGATTCTCATAGGCGCCTTCCCAGTTCTTATTTCATGGTCTACGTCGAATTTGACGGTGCCCGTTCTCCGTTCGGGGGCCGCCGAAGTGTGACGGAAGACTGTGTTTGAATTCTCCGGAACCCTTGGAGTACGAATCTGCAAATTCAACGCAAGGACCTATCCCTATGAAAAAACTTTGGCTCTGTTACCTCTTCCTATCTGCCTCGCTATTATCAGCCCAAGAAGGCACTCCGGTTGAGGCACCAACCCTTCCTAAACAATTGAGCTTTCAAAGAGCGCTGGAGTTGGGACTGGCTAGTAATCCTTCCCTGGGCGTGGTGCAGGCAGGTCAACATACCGCTAGAGCAGATCAGGTTACTGCCGGACTGCGTCCAAACCCGGTCTTCCTGCTTAACTCCGAGAGTTACCCGATTTTCACCTCCCATCCAGGCTCGTTTTTCAACCATCAGGAACTGGTCACCAACGTGGCCCAGGAGATCGAAACAGCGGGGAAACGAAAGCGCAGGGTTGAAGTGGCGAAGTTGGCCGTCAGCGTTTCAGAGGCGGAATCTGAGGATGCCAAGCGTGGATTCAGGATGGCCCTCGCGCAAAGTTATTTCCAGGCGGTCTTGGCAAAAGCAGATCAAGAGGTGGTCCGCCAAATGCTTCTGGATTTCGAGCAAATACTAAAGCTCATGAGAGAACGGTTTCGAACGGGTGAAATCTCCGGGCTGGACCTGCAGCGGGTCGAGATCGAACGATTGAAATTACTGGATGAACAGGTTAGTACGGAAATCGCCCTGAAGAATGCGAAAGTGCAGATACTTTCCTTAATAGGTCTACCCCCGACCATCCCGGAGTTTGATGTCACGGATTCGCTCGAGGTTCAGCCCGTTTCCGTCCCCCTCGAGCGACTTCACCGTGAAGCGCTTTCCACCCGGGCTGATTGGATCGCCCAACAATCACGTCTCGTTCAAGCCGAAGCTTCCATACGCTTGGAGGAAGCTCAGCGCACCCCCAACCTATCGCCCTTCTTTGGCTACAAGCGCGATGTGGGCGCAAACACAGTTTCTTTCGGAGTACAGGTCCCTCTTCCCGTGTTCAACCGCAACCAAGGCGGCGTTGCCCGCGCTTTGGCTGAAAATGCCCGGCAGCAGTTTGTAGCCGCACAACTGCGCAATACGATTCAGGTTGAGGTGCAACAAGCCTACGACAATTTCGAAGGAAATCGAAACCGGGTTGCCATCCTGGAGAAGGAGTATCTGCCCAAGGCGCGCCAGACTCTGGAGACCGTGCGACAAACCTATCGACTTGGTGCAGCGGATCTGATGACCTTTCTTGACGCACAACGCATTTATCGGGATGTCACTCGCCTTTATGACCGGCTGCTGTTCGAAACGGTTGCCAGCCGATACCGGCTTGAAGCCGCCGTAGGAAAGGAGTTTTGAATCATGAAGAAATGGATTCCTGTTCTTTTGGTGATCATCGCGGCGGCGGTCTATGTCACTGTGATCCGCTACCGGGGGGGAGCAAAACCTACTGAACCGGTGGAGGCCGTCAATCCGAATGTCGCGGAGCTGAGCCTTGAATCCCAAAGAAATGCGGGACTCGTGGTCGAGGAAATCAGGCTGGTTCCTCTAGCGAACGCTTTGAAGGCAACCGGCGTTGTTTCCGCCGACCAGGCCCGCGTCGCGCACATTCTTCCCCTCGCCCGGGGCGTGGTCGAGAAATTGTACGTCCGTTTGGGCGATCGGGTGACCCGGGGACAACCCCTCGTCATGTACGACAACATCGAACTCGGCGAACTTCTTGGCGAGTATAGGCGACTTCGCAGCGGACTCGGGAAATTCAAAGCCCAAGAACGGACTGCAGAACAGTCCTTCGTGCGGGCGAAGACCTTGATTCAGGTCCAAGCGATTTCCCAACGCGAATTCGAACTTCGAGACGCGGAGTGGGAAGAGGCAAAGGCTGCCGCGGCCGCACAGATGGCAGAGCTTGACGAGGTTGAAATGAAATTGCGTCGCTTTGGGGTTGGAACTGAAGAGCTCGAATCCATGACCGGTTCCAGCGGGATGCGACCGAAGGCTTCTGCGTCCACGATCCGTGCACCCTTTGGTGGAGTCATTACACAGTGCAGTGCGTCGGAGGGAACGGTTGTCGATCGAGAGAGGGAGATCCTCACTCTGGCCGACATCGGCTCGGTGTGGGTCTTAGCCGACGTTTATGAGAAAGACCTCGGATTGGTGCGAACCGGCAGCAAATGTCAAGTGCGAGTCTCCTCGTACCCGAATGTGACGTTCCCGGGATCCCTGACGAACGTCAGTGATTCCATCGACCCGGCATCCCGCACGGCCAAGGCCCGTTGTGTCGTAGCGAACCCGGATGGGCGTCTGAAACTGGAGATGTTTGCTTCGGTCGAGATTCCGACGGAACAGGCGCGATTGGCCCTGGCGATCCCGATCGAGGCGTTGCAGGAAATTAATGGAGAGGCGGTCGCCTTTGTTCAGCGGAATGAAACCATCTTTGAGAAGCGTCCCCTTCGCCTGGGCACAAGAACATCTCAGTGGGCCGAGATCATCCAGGGCCTGAAAGCGGGGGAGAGGGTGGTGTCAAAAGGGAGCTTCTATCTGAAATCGACACTTCTGAGAGGCCAGATATCGAGCGAGTAGTCCCCGGAGAGGAGGCAGATCGCTGTGATCGAACGCATTCTTCGCTTCAGCATTCAGTGGCGCATTTTAATTCTCATTCTTGGCCTGGCGACCATCGGGATCGGGCTTTACGCGGGCCATTCCCTGCCCATCGATGCGGTACCGGACATTACCTCCAACCAGGTCCAAATCAATACGGTCGCTCCTGCGTTTGCACCTCTGGAGATGGAGAAGTATGTGACGCTGCCACTGGAAGTTGCCTTGGGCAGCCTTCCCCGGAAGGAGGGAATCCGGTCTGTGTCCCAGTTTGGTTTGTCCCAGGTGACCGTTACGTTTCATGACAACGTGGACATTTACTGGGCGCGCCAATTGGTGCTGGAGCGGCTGATTGAAGCCCAACGCGCCCTCCCTCCGGGAGTGGTCCCCGAACTCGCTCCCATCAGCACCGGCCTGGGGGAAATCTATCAATTCACGGTCGAGTCAGACGCACACCATTCTCCGATGGAGCTTCGCACCCTGTTGGACTGGTTCATCAAACCTCAACTCCGCACGGTGCCCGGGGTGATCGAGGTGAACAGCTTCGGCGGACTGCAAAAACAATATGAAGTTCTGATCGACCCGAACAAGTTGGTCAGCTACGGCCTCTCCGTGCATCAGGTGATCACGGCGCTTGAACAAAACAACATGAATGCGGGCGGGGGGTACTTGGAACGCGGGTCGGAACAACAACTCCTCCGGGGAATCGGCCTGATCCAGAACATTGACGACATCGAAAACGTCGTGGTGGCCAGCCCCCGGGGCATCCCGGTTTACATTAGAGACCTGGCCACAGTGGGTTTGGGATCGCCCGTCCGTCAGGGAGCCGCCACGCGGAATGGAAACGGGGAAACTGTGATGGGAATCGCGATGCTGCTCAAAGGGGAGAACAGTCGAGCAGTCGCCCAGGCCATTGCAGATAAGATCGCCGCTTTACAGAATGCGATGCCGCCCGGCGTCAAAATTCTCACCTATTACGATCGCACGAAACTTGTCAACAGGACCATTCGCACGGCGGTGACAAACCTCATCGAGGGTGGGATCCTGGTCGTTTTCATCCTGCTCCTGTTCCTTCTCCAAGCCCGAGCCGGATTGATCGTTTCCTCGGTCATTCCGATTTCGATGCTGATGGCGATCGTTGGGATGCGGGTTTTCGGGATTTCAGCCAATCTGATGAGCCTGGGCGCCATTGACTTCGGGTTGATCGTGGATGCAGCCGTCATCATCGTCGAGAACTGCGTTCGACGGCTCGCGGAACGACGCTCCGCATTGTCCCGCCCGCTGAGTAAGGATGAGCGCCTTGACACGATCCTGGGGGCCAGTTCCGAGGTCCGACGGGCAAGCCAGTTTGGAGAGCTTATTATCATCGTGGCTTACCTTCCCGTTCTTTCGCTCGTCGGCATCGAGGGAAAAATGTTCCAGCCAATGGCCTTGACTGTTATCTTCGCTCTGTCAGGAGCTCTCTTGCTCAGCTTGACCCTCGTTCCGGCCTTGTGTGCGGTGTTTTTGAAGGAAACCCACGAGGATCGCGAAAACAAGTTCGTAGCTTCTTTGAAGCACTCCTATCGCCAACTCCTCCAAAAGACCCTCCCCCGCCGGAAAGCCACGGTGGGCTTTGCCGCCGCCCTCGTTCTTCTCTGCTCCGCCTTGTTCCTGCTGCTTGGGATGGAATTCCTCCCCGAGCTGGATGAGGGAGCGATTGCGATTAACCACGTCCGCCTCAAGAGCGTCTCGCTCTCCGAGGCGGTGCGCCAAACAACCCGGATTGAAAACGCCATCAAACAGTTCCCGGAGGTGGAAACCATTGTGAGCCGTATTGGCCGGCCTGAAATCGCCACCGACCCAATGGGGCCGGACATGGCCGACACCTATGTTTTTCTGAAACCGAAATCGGAGTGGACCACCGTGAAGACCAAAGAGGAGTTGGTTCGCAAGATCCATGATGAGTTGGAAAAGATACCGGGTGCGGCATTTTCATTCTCTCAGCCCATTAAATTCCGAATGATGGAACTGATTGAGGGTGTGGGATCGCGCTCCGACCTGGCCATCAAGATCTATGGAGACGATTTGGATACTCTCCGGCAGGAGGCAAACGCGGTTGGCCGGATGATATCCTCGGTGGGTGGGGCCGAGGACGTGAAGGTGCAACAGGTAACCGGGTTGCCGACGCTTGAGGTCAGGATCAAGCGGGATGCGATCGCCCGTTATGGGCTCAACATTTCTGATGTCCAAGAGATCGTCCAGACGGCCATTGCAGGAACAACAGCGACTACGGTCCTCGAAGGCTCGATGCGCTTTGACCTGGCGGTGCGTTTCCCGGGATGGGCAAGAAATGATCCCCTCGCGATCGCAAAGCTCCTTGTAGTCGCCCCCAATGGGCAAAGAGTTCCCTTGGATCAGGTCGCGGAAATTCAAAGCGAAGAAGGCCCTTCCGAGGTGAGCCGGGAAAACGGCCGGCGCCGCATTTCCGTGGAGGCAAATGTGCGCGGCCGCGATATTGGATCATTCGTCGCGGAGGCCCGGAGGATCGTGGACCAGAAGGTTAAGCTGCCACCCGGATACATGATCGAGTGGGGCGGGATGTGGGAGCATCTGGAGAGTGGTCGTAATCGGCTTCTGCTGGCGATTCCCGTGACCTTCTTCGCCATCCTTCTGCTGCTTTTCATCACCTTCAATTCTCTTCGTCACGCTGTCTTGGTTTTCACGGGGATTCCATTTGCAGTGACAGGGGGCGTTCTTGCTCTGCTGTTGAGAGGAATGAACTTCTCTATGAGTGCCGGAGTCGGCTTCATCGCCGTTTCCGGTGTTGCCGTTCTGAATGGAATCGTCATGCTGGCTTGCATCAATCAACTGCGCCAAGAGGGAGTGGCGCGAGACGCCGCGGTGGTGCAGGGAGCTCTCATTCGCTTGCGTCCGGTGCTGATGACCGCCCTGGTGGCCAGCCTGGGTTTCGTCCCGATGGCATTGGCTACCAGCACCGGCGCGGAAGTTCAAAGACCCTTGGCCACAGTAGTGATCGGCGGGTTGATCACCTCCACACTGCTCACCTTGATTGTGCTGCCGAACCTTTATTGCTGGTTCGAAAAAGATACCGCCCCTCCTGGGGCGAATTCCTGATATCACTCCCGCATCGCGAGGAGGACCGGGAACCGGAATTGTCTGTAATTCGGAAAAGACAAACAGGAGATTGTTTTTAGCACGGAATCAACTGTTCCTGTTTACTGCAAACCGGACTGCATGCGGACTTCACTATCAACACATACTCCCTTCTCTGGTTCGCTTCCTCTTGCATCGCCCCCTTGCATTCTTGTACTCTCCCATGGGCAGAAGCGGACACGGCTGGAAGAACCCCAAAAACCTGACCGGAGGGTAGCGGGTTTAACCTCCTGCCGGGTCGAAATGGTGTCCTCAGCGGTGTCACACAGGCGATCCCATGGATCTCTTCTCCAATTCAATTTCACCCACCCCCGATGAGGACCGGACCCTCGACCGTTCCCGCCCGCTGGCCGACCGGATGCGCCCGCGCACCTTCGATGAACTTGCTGGGCAGGAGCACCTCATTGGGCCAGGTAAACCCCTCCGTATCCAAATCGAAAGCGATCGCCTCTCTTCCATGATCTTCTGGGGGCCTCCCGGCGTCGGGAAAACCACCCTCGCCCGGATCATTGCCCGGATGACCCATTCCACCTTTGTCACCTATAGCGCCGTCCTCGCCGGCATCAAGGAAATCAAGGAAGTCATGGCCAAAGCCGAGCAGGCCCGCCAATACGGTTCGCGGACGATTCTGTTCATTGATGAGATTCATCGCTTCAACAAGGCCCAGCAGGATGCCTTCCTTCCTCATGTCGAAAAAGGCAACATCATTTTGATTGGCGCGACGACGGAAAACCCCTCCTTTGAAATCATCTCGGCGTTGTTATCACGATGCCGGGTCTATGTTCTGCATCCGCTGACTCTCGACGAAATTGTCAAACTGCTGCGGCGGGCGCTCACCGATCCGGAACGGGGACTGGGGAGGGAAAAAATCGAAATAGACGACAAGGTCCTCGAGCGGATCGCCCTTTTTGCGAATGGGGACGCGCGGATGGCTCACAACGCGATTGAGGCCGCGCTGGCCGGCATCCGTCCGGATGACCGGGGGATCAAGCAGGTGACCGAGAAGGAGATGGAGGCTGTCCTTCAAAAGAAGACCCTGCTCTATGACAAGGAGGGAGAAGAGCATTACAACATCATCTCGGCGCTTCACAAATCCGTCCGAAACAGTGATCCCGACGCCGCCCTCTACTGGCTCGCGCGCATGCTGGAAGCGGGAGAGGATCCGCTCTACGTCGCGCGCCGGCTGGTTCGGATGGCGACCGAGGATATCGGCCTCGCGGACCCACGGGCCCTCACCCTGACCATGGATGCCATGCGGGCGGTGGAATTCATGGGCATGCCCGAGGGAAACCTGGCCCTGGCCGAAGCCACGGTTTACCTCGCTTTGGCACCAAAATCCAATGCCGTCTACGAAGCCTATTCATCCGCGCACCACGATGCCAATGAAACCACGGCCGAACCGGTTCCCTTGCACTTGCGGAATGCCCCGACGCGCCTGATGAAGGACCTGGGATACGGCGACGGGTACAAGTATGCGCACAACTACGACAACCGCATCACCGACATGCCTTGCCTTCCCGAAAACCTCAAGGACCGGGAATATTATCGCCCCACGGATCAGGGATTGGAAAAAAGCCTGAAGGAAAAATTGAACTGGGTGCGTCAGCAAAACCGCAAGAAATAGGGGCCTCTTCAAGAATTCGCCTGTCAAATAGTTTGCCAAGCTCGCGGAAAATAGATACACTACCCCTACTCATGCTCAGGAATTCGAGCAAATTAGCCAGTTTCAACTCGTTGCGATTCCCCTTCAGATTGATCGATTCGCTTGTGTTGCGGTTACACTGCAGGAGAACGCAAGCTCTTCCCGGGTGCAATCGGGGATCCTCACTCGCCTCACATTTTTCTTTTCGTGACGGTGTCGGTATGGGCGGGACTTTCTTGCTTTGATCATTCGCGCAGTGCCCTGTTTTTAGGTTCGATTGCCTGCCCCGGGAAGACCCTTTTCAAGGACCGAGGGAGGCACGACCATTCTCCTGAGGGAAGACGCTTGTATGAAACAGTCCGTAGGGCCGGCCGGAGTGGTGAGGGCGGCACGACCGAACTTCATGCCCGTGTCCGCGCCGCTTCCCGGTCTTTTGATTTGCCTGCCGCAGAGGTCACAAGGAGTATGCCGGCTGAATGTCAGGTGCGAAACAGTTCAATTCGATCGGACAATTATTCATTGAGGTGACCATGGCAAAGAGGAAAGAATCTAAGAAGTCGCAGGGGGGCGCGCCGAAAACGAAGAAGAGCCCGGCGACGAACCGGCCTGCGGCGCGCAGCCTGACTCGCTTGCGAACTGTCGGCGATAAGCCGGGATGGATGGGAATCGAGGGGTTGCACTTAACCTTTACCACCAAGGAGCCACACATCATTGCCAACTTTTACCGGGACTCCCTTGGTTTCGTTGATGCCGGCACTCAACGGCCAACCACCACGCTGAAGCCCGGTTACGCCAGGAGCGACGAAATCAGGGGAAGTTTATGCCTTCGAACCACGCGGGACACCCTGATCGAATTCCAGGACTACAACATGGCCTATCACTGGGTCGCCCAACTGGGAGGCCGTCCCCCGGAGGAACCTCTCTCCGGCGAAATCTATTTGCTGGTGCGGGATGTGGACCGGGTGTTTGAACGTTTGTCGAAAAAGGGAATCCAGTTCTTCAGTCCGCCGCGCGAGATGCCGTGGGGGCACCGCATCGTGGAATGCTCCGACCCGGAAGGCCGGCGCGTCATCTTCGCCGAAGTGGTGAAGAAGAAAAAATGAGGCTCAACGCCACAAAAGCTTCATTAATAAGCAGATTACTCATCTTTTCGTAGAGGCTTTCCCAAAACAGCATAGTTCCCTCATAACACTAGCGGGGTAGTACAAGACCCTCCCCGCTGCCTGTCAAAACTCTTTAGAAATGTCCTCATGGTTAACTCTTTAG
>JBAVHJ010000426.1:0-4098 GCA_049685715.1 Terriglobia bacterium
GGTGGATTTAAGCACGGCGGCGGAATTCATTCTGGCGGGGGCGGCGGCGCTGGGCATGGGGGGTGAGTTGGTCCAGGCGGAGGCGCTCAAGGCGGGGAAGCCCGGGATCATTACTGCCAACGCGCGAAGATTTGTGGCGGCGGTGAAGGAGGCCCGCGCTCAAATGGGCCAGTTAAAAGAGGCCGCTTTTGCAGGGGTGAACTGACCGAACGGATGTGTGCATGGTGAGGCTGATGATCTGACTCGGTTCTGCTCACAGGCATACACTCGAATGTCCCCACGGCGGAAGAAGGAACTCAATTCCCGCTTCGCGTCGCGGCCTGTCCCTGCCTGGAGGATCGCCATCCCCGTATGACCTTACACTCAGGTAGCCGGATCAACGGGGGGAATGACCTTCCTTCGAATTGTGAATTGAGAAAGGGAAGGCCCGGATGGACCGAATACGGCTCCTATGGGTCAGGCAGTTATCGGCGTGCTGAACCGGACGCCGGGCCCCCTTCAACCGCTTCTTCCTTCCTCAGTTCAGACATCCGCAGCTTTTCGGCACGGGCCAGAAAGTAGACTGCCACCAGGATAAAGAAGACCGACGCCCAGTCCTGCGCCGTGGGGAACTTGGCGCCAAAGATGAAGAACATGAGCAAGGTTGCGGTGGTGCCGGCCAGCAGCGAGGTGAGTCGATTCACGAGTCCCGCAAAGGTGGCGGTGCGACCCTTGAACATGAAGATGAAGACCGAGAAGAACGCCAGGATGCCGTAAGGGAGGCCCGAGAGAATAGCGGCAAAATTCGGATGTGTGACCGCGCCGCGGAACTCCATGAGCGGTTTCGACGTCCAGCCGAAGGCCGGAGATCCGTAATAGAAAAGGGCCACAAACGCCGCCATCGTGAGGCTTGCCGCGATCTGCTCGATGGCGAAAAATCCCTGGTTGTCGAGCGGCACGCCCCGGGCACGGGTGTTCTTGAAGTAGTTCATGATATAGATGCGGATCATGTAAGCCGTGATGTAGAACCCCATGATCGTCATCGCCTGAGGCGAATGAAGAAAATCGAAACTGCCTCTCCCGGCGCCGGCCTTGAGCCCGATCCACTGCGAAGCATTTATGCCATGGCCTTCCAAAAAGGTCACGAGTGGAAGCAGCACGACGTTCGTGGCGACCGCCAGGAGTGCGAACACGACGGCCCAATTCTCTTCGGCATAGACCCGCTTCTTAAGGATTCCCTGGTGGATCTGCAATGCGTCAACAAGGCGGCTGATCACGATGATGCTGCCCCGCATGATCACCATGGCCACCATCACCGAGATGGGCAGGGTGTACATGAGCGTCGTGGTCGGAATGACAACGGCAGTGCAGATGCCCGAGGGGATGATGTAAGCGGCCTCGGAAGGGACCATAAAGGGACCCCACTTTACCGTGCGGTTGGACTTGAGCTTGATCCAGCCCAACGCGAAGACCACAGCCAGCGCAATGCCACTCCCCCCTAATGTGTTATTGATGAGGTAGGCCATCTCCGGCATGTGGAGCGGGTATCCACCCGTGAAGACTTTCGCAAACATGCCGTTGAGGACGTACAGGCCAAAGTAAGCCAGACAAAGCTGAAGCAATCGCCCGGTGCTCCCCGGTGCGGACTTCCACATTGAGATTCCCTCCGTGGAGATTCTACCACGCCTTGTCAGCCGGGTTGCCCGGATGCGCCCCTATCCCGGGAGGCCGATACGTTCCCGAGGGGAGGAAGCGTGATCCACCACGCCGCTGCCGGTTCCCCTTGTTCAAAATCCGGATTTCAGGTCAAAATGGGGGCAGATCGAGCAACGGGAGAAACAAACTGAAGAACAGACTGCGGAAGGAAGGATTATGAGCAATCATTTCCCGATTCTAATCATCACGGGCAGGCCAGCGGCCGGAAAATCTGAGGTCATTGATTTTTTGAAACAATGCGACCCCCTTGTGCGACTAGAGAAGTACCACATTGCCAACTTCGAGGAACTCGACGATTTCGTGTATGTGTGGGAGACGTTTGAGCTCGACGATCTGATGACTCAAATGGGGCGAGAGCGCGTGTGGAGTGATGAGAAGTATTGGTTCAAAGACCCTTACATCTGGGATCTCTACATGAAACGGCTGGCGTTGGATTATAAGAAGAGGATTGTGAAGGACCCCGCCTATCACGACAAGATGACAACGCTTGTGGAGTTTGCACGGGGGGGTGAGAACGCGATTCACCAGGCGCTCTCATTTCTTTCCGACGAAATGCTCAGCAAGGCATCGTTGATGTATATTCGGGTGACCTATGAAGAGTCGGTGCGCAAAAATCGCCGCCGCGCGCGCAAAGGCGAGGAGGATTCGATCCTCTACCACTCGCTGCCCGATGAAAAAATGGAGGCTTACTACAAAACCAATGACTGGGAAAAGATCGAAGCCCTTGATCCGGACTTCATTGAAGTGAACGGACACAGGCTTCCCTATGCCGCCTTCGAAAACATGCCGGAGAAGACCCTGGACCCGAAATTGATCGGCGAAGAACTGGAACGCGCGACAGCGAGGTTATGGGGGATTTACCGCAGATGATCTTGGAATGAAGATTCGGGGGCAGACACAAATGGCCCCAAGTTAGAAGATTCCCTCCGAGGCCTGATCGGTCTGGATTCCGCTCCAGCAGGCTACAAACGATTTCCTCCGTCCCAAATCCCTTAACTTCGTGTCCTTCGGGACAGCCCCCTCACTCTCACAAACGTGGAAAGTTTTGGAACGCAGGCGTCTATCACTTCTCTTGGAACCCTCTGTGTGTCTGCGGTGTGTGATTTAGTGCGTTGACCTGACAACAGGGACGACATTCCACAAGCGAAGCATCAAGATCCCGCCAATGATCGAGAAGCCGATCATACTGGGTCCCCAGGCACCCCAGCCCAGACGTTGCAGCATCCACCCCATGCCGATACCGACCGCGGAGCCGCCGATGTACTGCATGCCGTCAAACATCCCGGTGGCGCTCGCAGCCGCTTTTCTTCCGCCGAAGTCCATCGAGGCGGTGCCGGAAAGCATCGAGTGGACCATGCTGATGGCAAACGAATTCACGATGAACGCGGCGACGATGAGGGGGAGGCTGGGCGCCCACCAGATAATACCGAGACTGACAACCTGAAGAGCGTAACCAATGAAAGCCACCGGCGGTCGCCGCGACTTGAACACCCAGTCCGAAGTTATGCCGGCGGCAAACGCCCCGAGGATTCCTGTGGCCACCACCGCCAACGCTCCCGATTTGAAAACGCGGGAGTTGAGCGCGAGGTGTTGGGCCTCCTGCATGTATCGCGGGAACCATTGCTCAAATCCGTGCCGCACAAAACCGGTACAGAACTCTGCCACGGCAATGGTTATGGTGATGGGATTGGTGAAGACCTTCTTGGCGAGGTACTTCAGATCAACCTTTTCGGTATCGCCACTCGAGGCGTCGGCGGTGTCGAAGTCCTCGTGGCCGGTCTCCGCCGGCGAATCCCGCACAAACCCATACGTCAGAATCGCCATCACAGTCATGATCCCGGCGGGAATGAAAAACACCCATTGCCACGGCAGCAGGCCAACGGCAATCGGTCCAATCACGTAAATGAGGGCCCGCCCCCCTTGGATCATGGAACCAAAGATAGCGGAAAAGACCCCCCGCTCACGCACGTGAAACCACGCCGAATTAACCTTGATGAGCGAGAGCGCGCTATAGGACTGAAAGTAGCCGTTCATGGCCCAGACGGAAGAGAAGTAAAAGAGCAGCAGCGTGCCGGTACCCAGAAAACCCAGGTAGGCACCCAAACCGAAGGCGAGATTAGAGACAATGGCACCACACACGCCGATGAGCATCGCCTTGCGCCCTCCGATACGATCGGCAATCGGCCCGTTAAACATCGCCGAAAGACCGTAAATTGTCAGCATGGTGGAAATGATGGCGCCAATCTGCGTCTTGTCCCAGCCGAACGTGTCGGAGAGAGACTTGTTGGCAAACGAGAGGTTGTAACGCCCCATATACATCGCGGCATAGGTGGTGCCAAGTGCCAACCAGTTGAGGGCGCGACGTTGTCGAAACGCAAGACTGTGAACAGGACGATCCAGCGT
>JBAVHJ010000427.1:0-23184 GCA_049685715.1 Terriglobia bacterium
CCAGGGGTGGCACAATGTGGTTGACCATTGTTGTTGCAGTCGTTTGTCTCGGCATCGGTTTTGCCGGTGGGTTCTGGTTTTACCGTTCAACGATGGAGTCGGAGCGGGAGCGTGGCAACCTGGCCAAGAAGATTTCAGCCCTCCCTTACATCCTCCTCGATTTCATGAACAATTCGAGATTCAACGCCCTCACCCCTGACCACAAACTCGAATTCATTGCCGACTTTTTCCGCAAGGAGCTCAAGGCCTTGAATGTAGCCGCCTATACGACGACGCAGGCGGCTTTAGATGACTTTTATGAGCGCAAGAAGTTGAATCAGAAGCCCGGAAAACCAGACACGAAAGAACAAGCCACCAGTTAAACTGCCCCGCCCTGATTATCCAGCCCCCGAAAAGAAAACACAGACACCGAGTTTATAGGACCTTCCAGATATATGAGGGCCGGGGGTCTGTCCCGAATGCATGACCGGGGAATGGCCAGCAAGAGAGCATTTGGGCGTCCGACACCATCCCAATTCGGGCTGAATTCCGAAGTTAAGGTCGTCACCTAAGCGATAGGTTCTTCGATTCAAATCGATTGGATTGGAATGAAGGAAGAATGGAATTGTTCCGCCCTTTAAGGGATCGGAGAAAGAGGGAGAGACATCTGACTCTGTTCTGTCGGTCCATGCTTTTCGAGCAATGCGGCTGCCGCTCGAGGCGCGCTCCTAGAAAATCAAAAATGCTTGACAACAAAGCTCAGATGTCTCCGGGCCTAAATGGACAGAAGCCTTGCTCGAAAAGCATCCACTAATGGGAATCGAATCTTCCTCCGACACTGATCCCGGCCTTCAACTTCAGAATTCCGATCACTCAGAGTTCTTTTTCTTCAAAACTGTTGCCGTGGTGCCATCAAACAAGGGAAATGAGACTCGGGGTTCGAAGGAAGAAGTCTGTGAATTCAAATACTGGTTCACTTCGTCGGCCTTGAGTGTCAGCGAAGAAGCGCCCTGATCGCCGCCCTTGACGATGATGTAATCGCAGGAGTGAACGATGGAAGAATCTGACCCGTTGCCCAGTGGGATGAACTCCGCAGAGATATTCTGAAAAGCAGCATAGCACCTTAAGGTCTGGTCGTTGTAACGGTAAACAAACGGGACCACGCCGATGCGGAGAGGCCGTTGCAAAGGCCCGGACGGGAGAGGGTCCCCCGCGATCCAACTCAGCAACTCCGGGATGCTCCAGTTTTCCCGGTGAGGGACGGTTTCGCTGAACAGGCCGCCATCCCACAATTTCCATTCGTATCCTGCAACGGGGAGTTGAATAACACCCCTGTAGCGGGGCACACCCCATTGCGATGCGAAGAAAAACAGGAATGAGGCCGCTATGCTGAGGGGAATCAACACACGCCGGAGCCTCGTCGACCGGGACAGCATCCAATCGGAAACAAGCAATGCGATGGCGGGGGCACAGGGAATGAAATGCCGGACATCTTTGTTGGCGATGATGAATGTAAGTAAGAAGTAGCCCCCCGCGAGCCACACCAGGACCAGTTGCTTCACTTCGCTTGCTTTCCTCCAGTCTCGAACCAACGACACCAGCAGGAATATGGCCAGCAACGGATTGAGATAATAGTTCAGCAGGGCGTTGGGATAAAAAAGGGCGGCCGCCAGATTCCATCCCATCGGGTCATGTTCAATCACTGCCTGCCGGCGATTTAGGGCATAAAGCGCCGTCACGTCTCTCCAGTGGGGAGCATACCAGACCGCCGCGATGGCCACCGCGACGGCCGCGCCTGACAATCCCCATAAAAGGCTCCTCGTTGAAATGCGGGATGGTTTTCTCAGGAATACAAAGAGCGCCGGGAAAAAGAGATAAATGGGAAAACTCTCCTTAATCAGAAGCCCCAGGCCTGCTACCAGGCCGAGCGCCAGGGAAGGCCATCCTTTCGTGAAATTTTCCGAGCGCAGGAGCAAGTAAATGGAAGTGGTAACGAGGGCCATCAGCGCAATTTCAAGGGAAACTTCCCGGACGAAAGAGGCCACCAGGGTCATGCTGAGGGTGAGGAGGACAGTGAGCAGGCCGGCGGCGGGAGAGGTGACCCGGGCTCCAATGCCGTAAGCGGCGAGCGAGAAAATCACCATCCAAAATAAGTTTGCCGCAGGCGCCCAATCGATGGAAGGGTGGAATAAGGCGAACTGGATTCCGATCAGGATTTGTTGCAAGGGAGGGTAGGCCACAAGGTTGTGGTTGATGAACACCTCCCGGAACCCATGCGCGGAGAAGTGTGAGAGGGGGCGGGAAAATTCGAGCGCGGTCCGAATCTCCGCCGCCGTATCGGGACCGGGGGGGCGCGAGTTTCGACTGAGCCACAGCAGTGAACTGCTTCCAAAAAAGATGATCAACCCCAAAAGTATCCAGGCATGGAGGTGTGGCTTCATGGGAGGGTTGCGGTATCGAAGACATTGCCATCCACATCGATGGCGAAAAGAGTCACTTTGGATCCGTCCACGGTGAATAGGACATAGTGGTGAATCATGGCGTGTTTCTTCACCGCTGAATTCCAGGGAACTTTGAGGTCCTGAGAATAGAAAGGCGCTCCTGCGCCTCCGCTGACAATCTGCGTCACCGGATGTTGCATTGCGGGGTCTATGGAATGATCAATAATCGTCCGGGAGTAGCTGTGCTCGTGGCCATACAAGATCGCCGTCACTCCAAAATCATTAACCAGCTTCATAAACCGGTCGCGCATGGCGACCACATCTCCCAGCGGAAGAGAGGAATCGTTCAGACCGTTCCACCACATCGCATCCGCAGAATGACCGCCCGCGGGGAAGGCCATATCGTGACCGCAGATAAAGACATGCTCCACACGGCGCTTCCGGGCGTCGGCCAGATCTTTGGCCAACCAACTCATTTGGTTCTCCATGATGTATCCTTCGCGATTGCCGCCGAGCAGCTTCCAGGGGAGGACACGATCAGGCAGAGGGGAGGCGTGCGTGAACCAGTAATCCATGTTCAGCATGACGAAGTGTGAATTGCCGTAATCGAACGAGTAGACCGTGCCACGGTAACTGGGGCCGGTGACTCCGTTGCGAACCTCCGGGGCCGGATAACTGTCTTCAGGATTGGCGAAGTGGCGGGCAAATTCGGTTTCCGCATTGACAGGGCCCGGTTTATCGCGGTTATAGGAGTTCTTGGCAGCGTCGCTGAAGAAATCCGCCAACGATTCGTGATTTCCCATCCCCTCATAGATGGGAATCAGATGACCGACGGGCTCCGAGATCCCCTTCCAGGTGTTCAGCATCATATCGAAATTCTCAACGCTGGAGGTATAGCCGGCAATCAAATCGCCTCCAAAGAGAATGAATTCAGCACCGCGGAGGTAGCTGTCGGTCAAAAGCGGTTGCGTGACCCGTGCATTCACCCCCCCAAAATCATTGAAGGCTCCACCCGGGGACGGCCGTCCGTCAGACATGAACGCAAACTGAAATCGTTGATTCTTCTTCGGAGCGGAGCGGAAGCTGTAGATTCGGCTGGCTGTCTCCAGCTTCGCTTCAGCACTGTCGAACGCCAATACCCGGTAGCGATAGACTGAACCCGGGCTGAGGCCGGTGATCTTGATCTTATGATCCCGCTCAAAGACAGGTTCACCAAAATCCTTACTTGGGGGAGCCGGTGACGGATCCACAAACAATTGCACCACGCCGCGTGAAGGACGATCCGTGGTCCAGAAGATGACTGCAGAATGGTCGGTCGCTTGATCCACGTAGGGGCCGTAAAGGATCGTTGTGCGCTTTTCATAGCGCCCTGCCTGTGCCAAACAGTGGAAGCGAGATTCAAAATACCTCATCCTGCCCGAGCGAGGATCAAAGATCTCAAGCCGGAAATAGACGTCGCCCTCATGCGCGGACCGGTCCGTGGGGCGTACTCCCGAATTCTCCAGGCTCTTGAGGTCGAAACCAAGGCGATGTGAAGTGGCGGACTCCTGTCCCGATTCACGCACTTCGAACAGGAATAATGGTGCTTCCAGTTTCAGGTCGGGATTGATCTGTCCGAAGAAAGCTTTGGGCGGCGGCGTGGGTGTCATTGTCTCGAATGTGAGAAGTACTCCCCCATTCACGTTGACTTCTACCGTCGGCACCGCTTTCAAAATCCGGTCGTCCCGTTCATAAGGCTGCAGGTCTGCAAGGGATTTCGGCAAGGCCGGCGTGGATGGCGCTTGGCAGGAAACGGTCAGCGAAGAGGTCAGAAGGATGGCAAGCCAGAGGAAGAAGCTCCGAAAAACTGAAAGGTTTTTCTCCATGAAAAGCTCCGGCGGCCTATGGATGGTTCTTGAATTGAATCACGATCCTGATGATAAGCACACCGATTCTATCAGGTTGAGTCAGCGATTTACAAAGTGAGAATCATCTCGTACGCGATTATTCATAGGAGCGCTGTGTGTTCCTGGAGGGCAATGTGGCATACTATGCGGAAAATTATTGGAAGCAGCTGAGAATGTGAAACCGGACGCGAAGTGGCTGGCGTTATTCCGTGGCGCAAAGGGAGGACAAGTTCATGGAGCTGGATGTCTATCGGGTGGAAATTCCAGAGGGGTGCAACATCATCATCGGGCACACCCATTTCATCAAGACCGTCGAGGATTTGTACGAGATCATGGTCAGCACCGTACCGCAGGTCAAGTTTGGGATCGCCTTCTGCGAAGCCAGCGGACCGTGTTTGATCCGGGTTGAGGGAAATGACGACGCGCTGAAATCGAGTGCCGCAAAAAATGCGCAAGGGATTGGCGCCGGCCACAGTTTCACCCTCTTGATGCGCGAAGCCTATCCTATCAACTTTCTGAATGCCATCAAGTCGTGCCAGGAAGTGTGCACCGTGTTTTGTGCCACCGCGAACCCCGTGGAAGTCGTGATCTACCAGAGCGCGCAGGGTCGAGGAATCCTCGGAGTCGTAGACGGTTCGTCACCTCGAGGAATCGAAGATCCTGCGGCGCGCACCGCGCGCAAGGAAATGCTGCGCCGATTCGGGTATAAGCTCTGACAGATTGGGAGGAAGCTGGACCGCGGAGCCGCGAAAAGCGCGCAGCCTTTAAGGTACGAAGCGTGTCAAAACCGGCTCGAAACTCACATGCTCAGCCAAGAAGCGAATCTCACAGGAATTCAGTGGGACCTATCAAGAGCGGATAAAAAGCGAGTATTGAAGCGAGCTTTACACACCGACTCTCACCGGTACACGGCCAGACCCGATCAACGGGTCCTCACGCAGCCACATGGTAGTCAAATTGCTTCTTTTGGCAGACCTGTTGGAGCACCAAGACAAGTGCGTTCTCGTCTCCCGCGGGCAAAGGAGCGGGTGCAATCACGAAACCTCGTTGAGTGTCGCGCCCTCCCATTCTCTCCAAACCCGTGTCCGAGGGACTACATGGAATAACAATGCAGTCCGGCGACACCTCCTTCAGGTAATCGAGCGCCGATCCAAGTTCCGTGGAGCTATCCAGCGACAGAACAGCAATGTCAAAATCAATCTTCGAAAGATTTCGAAAAAGACCATCGCCTCGCGCGGTGACGAGAAACGTGGAACAATGATGGCACGCACACAGATCCATCCACCGCTCCAGAAAAGCAGTTTCGTGCGAGACCAAGAGCACCTGGATGCGTCGTTCCCCCGGCTTAAACATAGGGAATTCCTCCTCCAGCAAAACCCGAGCTGGCTGCCAGGGCCTCCGTTCAGGCCGTTTGGGCCTTCGCGGCCGCTGAGGCCTGCGGGCGATGAAGCGTGAGATCATAAATACGCTGGAACTCTTTCCAGTCGACTGGCCGGGGGATGTAATCAAAGACGCCTTCTCGAAGACAGGTCAGGTAAAAGGCCACGTCGTCAACAGGTGAAATGACAACGACCGCGGTCGGCGGACGATGATGGCGGACCGCCTCGAGAATCTGACAATACTCTTGATTTGGCGTTTCGATTCCCATGAAGACGGCATCGAAGTCGTTGCGTGAGGCGAGCCGTTTCAAGGCCTCGCCCGGCGTTTCAACAAACTCTGCGCGGGCACGGGAATCAGCGGCCAGCGCCGTTATTCTTTCGCATTCCAAGACAGTGGCTTGAACGACGAGGATACGGGGAGTGTGTTCCATGGGACACCACCTCGGCTGAAGACTTGCCAATAAAAAAGAGGCAAATCAAGGCAAGGGAAATGAGCGGCCCTCTTCACACGCGAGAGATTCTGAGGTTCGTGGCGGCGGTGTGGCTTCCCAAAGAGTTCCAAGGATTTAATACTCCCCGGAAGAACAAAAGTCAAGCCGGACACGACCTGAAAAATGCTCTCATCAATTCATTCGATTTATTTTCCACAGGCAATTTCCCCGACGGCGAGATAGGCATCGCCACGCATGACAATTCCCCCAATCCACCGAGAGGATTCGGGAATGATCAAGCGGGGACAGACACCTGCATTTATGAGGGCATCCGATTGATATTGAAAAAGGTGTCAGTCCCCTTCATCTCCAATCCACCGCGGTGAATTGGGTGATCATCCAGATTCAGCCTACTGGCGCATTCGGTTTTCTCCCTCTCAATCCCGACGGGAGTCGGGGAATGATTCAGATACCACCTTCCCGGCCCGACGCACGTGCTCGTTGAATCGTCTCAGCCGATCTGCCGCCAAGATTTGGGTATGATCAAGCGGGACGGACACTTGCATTTATGATGGCATCGGTTTGATATCGAAAAGGGTTGGCAGTCCTCTTCATCTTAGCGAGAGGCCGGATTTGAACAATCCCCCAGCTGCCGTTGGGGGGATTTTGCTGTCAGGTCTTATCCGTCGTTAGGCTGAATCTGAATGATCCCCCACCTCCCGGTGGGGGAATTCTGGAACATGGATCAACGGGAACAGACACCTACAACTACAATCGCTTCGGATTGGTATCGAAAATGGTGTCAGTCCCCTTTATCCACCACTGAATAAATTCCAACTTTGCTGCGACAAACCGGGAAATTGGAGTTAAGCACGGACTGCCAAGCGATCGCGGTCAAGCCAGAGCGCTATCCCAGTGACAGCGATTGCTTGGAGGAGCCACGTGACGGCGAGGGTCCGGGGGGCAGGCGGCACGGTAGAAAAGGCCTGCCCCGCTATAGCCAGAGCGGAAAGAAGAATCATGAAGAAGACCATTCCGTATTTTGCGATTCGGCCGGCACCCGCAGCGGATTTCAGGTACAGAACGAGACCAGCGGCGACCAGCATCGCTTCAAGCGCCAGAGCGGCGTAAAGGTGATTCCACAGACCCAACCCCAGCTTGTACGAGCCGGCTCCTGCCACCGGCATCTCCGCCACATGCTCGATCAGGTCTGCCAGGAAGTGAGAAAAAACCGCCGCCGCTACAATCCAAGAGGCTCTTGAGCGGCCTCTCTTGTTTTGGGGCCATATCAATCTTGTTGCGAGCCCGGCAAGGGCCGACCAGAAAAAAGCGGCGAGCAGGCCGTGTGAATAGGGGAATGAAAAAGTCAAATAGCGAAGCTGCAGGTAATTTCCCGGGATGTAAACGTGCTCGACGCCCACGAGAACGAGTGCTCCCAGGACGAAGTCGAGAAACAAAGCCGCAAAGAGCAGAACGCCAACATTGATTCGTCGGTCCGCCCCCTTCAGCGCCAGCCCGACCCCGAGATGACCGATGAACATAGATACAACCTGTTTCGTGCCGGAGTCGTTGATTTCGGGTGTCGCAGCCATTCAAGAAAAAAGACGGGGCACTTCACGGAAGCGGTTTCTTCAACCGACCCTCTTGGCCGGCTGATTTGATGGTTCTTGCGTGTCGCGGCGAAATGCGATTTGGTTCACTTCCAGCCAGCCGATAGCGATCTTCTCAAATGCTTTCTCCCGAAACACATACCAGGCCTCGGCCATGCCGCGTTGATGGATGGTGTCCTTGAAAAGACGAAACGCCCCGCTGCCGTGGATCTTGGAGAGGAGCTCATTCCGAAGCTCGGGATCGTCGAGCGAGAGGCAGAACTTTTCCATGATGGCCCACTCATGGATATCAAATTTCGAGGGGAGTTCGAGGTAATCTTCAGAGTCCAAGACCTCCCGCTTTTTTTCAATCATCTCTTTTTGCCATGGGGGAGCATCGTCATGACCCAGCTCGTCGGGGAGATCGTAGATTTCATCGTCGACCAGAGTTATGAGCTCGCCTGTCCTTTTGTTGAGAAACGCCGTGTGGGAATCGTCCATCACGTCCATTTCGGCTATGACCGCTTTTAGGGAAACGACCGGGGTCGTCATGTATCACCTCCGTTGCGAGACAGCTCTTTAAGATAAGCTGAAATGAGTTGAATTCATATCCAATCCAGAGATTTGACGGGGAAGAATTCCAGCCGGATCGTTCTTCCGGCCGCCCTCACTGTCCCATCGCCCTATTCTGCTCATCCAACCACTGCTTCAGGGGGGCAAAATAGTCGAGGAGTGCCGATGCATCCATTTTGTCTTCACCCGTGAGTGCCTTGAGCGCATCAGGCCAGGGACGGCTCTGCCCCATCTTCAACATCTGGATCAGCCTGGCGCCGGCTTCCTTGTTCCCGTATATGGAGCATCGATTCAGGGGACCGGTGTAACCCGCCTCGTGGCACAGGGCGCGATGAAATTGAAACTGGAGGATGGTGGCCAGGAAGTAGCGCGCGTAGGGCGTATTGTCGGCAACATGATACTTGGCGCCGGCGTCGAAGTCCTTTTCGCTGCGAGGGGAAGGAGGAGCAATGCCTTGATACTTCCGGCGCAGCTCCCACCACCCTCGGTTGTAGTCCTCGGGTCCAATCTCGCCGGAGAAGACCTTCCAACGCCACTGATCCACGAGATATCCAAAGGGCAGGAAGGCCACTTTGTCGAGTGCCTGCTGAAGCAGCAGCCCGATGTCGGCGCTCGCATCCGGCACCCGGTCAATCAATCCGATCTTCTTCAGGTATTCAGGGGTGACCGAGAGCGCAATGGCGTCTCCAATGGCTTCGTGGAATCCATCGTTGGCGCCATTTTGATACAACGGGGGCTGAGGCGCATAGGCCATCTGATAGTGGTTGTGACCCAGCTCGTGATGAACCGTGGCAAAGTCTTCGTCGGTAATCTCGATGCACATCTTTAACCGGACATCTTTTTGGTTGTCAATGTCCCAGGCGCTGGCATGACAGACCACTTCGCGATCCCGCGGCTTGGTAAACAGGGATCGTTCCCAGAAGGTGTCAGGGAGAGAAGGGAGTCCAAGTGAAGTGAAGAAACCCTCGCCATACCGGACCATCTGCCGGGCATCGGTGTTGCGCTGCTTGAGAATTTCAGTCAAATTGTAGCCGGGGTCGCTGTTGGCAGGCTTCAGGAGCGGATAGATATTTCCCCAGGTTTGACTCCACATGTTTCCCAGCAGGTGTGCGGGAATAGGTCCCTGGGTCGGCACCACCTGGGTCCCGTACTGCTTTGCGAGCTTCCAGCGGGTATAGGTATAAAGAGAATCATAGAGCGGCTTGACCTGTTGCCAGAGGCGCTCCATCTCGGCCGCAAAGGCCTCTGGACTCATATCGTAATTGGAGCGCCACATGGCCCCGACATCCTTGAACCCCATCTCCCGCGCCCCCTTGTTTGCCAGTTCAACGAAACGCATGTAGCGGGGGCGGTACGGCGGCGAAACCTTGTGCCATCCCAGCCAGATCTGCCTGAGTTCTTCCGGATTACGGCTGGTGGCCAGGATGCGTTCCATGTCATTCAAGGTCAGACATTTCCCTTTTTCGCCCTCGGGACAGTATTTTCCTTTTCCGTAATCGCTCGTCATGGAGACGGCGATCCGTGTCAATTCCTCCCGTTCGGCCGGGTTGCCGGGTGCCGGCAACGTCAGGGCGAGGCGCAGTAACTTGAACTTGCGCGCCGTGTCGTTGGGGAGCTTCAAGCCGTCGAATCTTCGCGAGGATTCCGCCATTTGAGTGACAGCAGCAATGAATTTCTCGTTGGCGTCGGCGGAGAGGAGTTCGGTGTCGTCCGTGATGAAGTTGCGGTTGACCCAGTCGGCGCGACTGGCCTTGATTGTCAGATCGGAGAGTTTCTTCTCGGCTTCCGCAATGAACTTCTCCGCTTCCGCAATCGATGGGGTGGCCGCGGGCGGCTTCTCCGGCCGGGCCTGCCCGATCAATGAAACGGGGATCAAACAAAGGATTAGAAATAAGGATGCACAATAAATATAAAGAGCTCTTGTGCGACAGGGACAACTCATGAGGGGCCTCCGGTGCTTAATGGGATGATGGCTGGTGACTAAACGAATATTGAATCCGGGATCATCTCCGGTCTTGATCAGACGAAAGGAACCCTGAATTTCAATAACTCAAAAAAATCCTTGCATAAAGCTGCGAGGGAATCAAGTGGGATAATTCCGAAAACGGCGGGTCCTCACTTGATGCTAAGGACTTGGCCTCCGGTTATCCTTCTTAGTTCCTCGGGAGTGATCCTAAAGACTGCGTGAGGTGTCCCGGCAGCGGCCCAGATCTCCGGATATTGCAACAGATCCTCATCGATGAAAGTCGTCAGAGGCTCAAGGTGGCCGATGGGGGGAATCCCGCCAATAGCAAATCCCGTTCTGACCCGGACAAAATCGGCATCCGCTTTTTCCACCGGCTCCGAAACCATCCCGGCAATCCGTTCTTCGTCGACACGATTTGGGCCACTCGCAACGATCAAAATCGGCTTCCAGCTGATCCCGGTTTTGAAGACGATTGACTTGACGATCTGTCCCACGTGACAGCCCAAGGCTTGAGCCGCTTCCCGCGCGGTGCGTGTGCTTGCGGGCAGTTCGATGACCTGGCACTTGAGGCCAAATGCCTTCAGGGCATCCTGGACTCTTTGAGCGCTGGGGCTGAGATTTACAGAGTTGGTCTCTTGATGTTCCATTACTCACCGTTTGCTCTAATAGCTACCATTATCTCAGAAACTCCAAATTCCAATCCGCCCTGGCGGACAAGTTCCAGACAAAATCCAAACGCCAAAACACAAAATCCAAGTAATCAGCTTAGATGGTGAACTTGGAATTTAGACTTTGTTTGGACTTTGGATTTTGGAATTTTGAATTCTTGTGGGCTTTCCTGCGATGACAATCTTGAAGACCCCATTCAGGAGCGCGGCTTCTTCATAACGATTTTCAAGTTTCGCGGCTTCCAGAATTGGACCCAATTGCCGGTTGATGTCCGTAAAAAAGAAATTCGCCGGAACGTTGAGTACGCGTCTGCGCCAGGACGGGCGGGTGCCGTCTGGAAGGAACTTGTCGAGAATGGATAGCGTCCCCCTTGGTTTCAGAACCCGCACCGCTTCTCTTGCACACGCGATGGGATCCGGGACGATGGCGAGGACCAAATGCAGGAGGACATGATCGAACGCTTCATCCTCAAAGCGAAGCTTTTCTCCATCCATAACCTCCGCACGAACCTGAAGGCCAAGCCGTTGGGCGCGTTTTCGGACTCGACCAATCATGGCGGGCGAGATATCAACGGCATGGACGATTGATCCCCGGGGCAGGTATTCGAGATCGCACCCAGTCCCCGCCCCCACGATCAGGACCTGTGCCCCCGGCCCCGGTGCAAGAAGCTCGATCGCTCGTTTCCGGACTTTCTCAAACGGCCGGACAATGACGTCAAAGAAGGGCGCGTAGAAGGAGTACCGAATCCGGTTCCATCGGGTGGTGTTGATTCGCATGTCGTGGGGCGCTCAGATCGAAGAGGCAAGAACGATGGGATTGAATTTCCTCATTGGCTGAAAAACCAGAACTTCCTCCAATCTCCATGCTTTTTGGATGAACCACTCGATAAAGATCAGCCCGCCTTAATGCGCGCCCGCATAAGTGAGAACA
This sequence comes from Terriglobia bacterium, assembly GCA_049685715.1. Lineage (GTDB taxonomy): Bacteria > Acidobacteriota > Terriglobia > JAIQFV01 > JAIQFV01 > JAIQFV01. The sequence continues at coordinate 11,844 of JBAVHJ010000427.1, forward strand.
TCTTCGGCTTCTTCATTGAGTCGGTGGGAGCGCCGATTAATCATATCCAGGTCCTTCGCGTTCTTGGTCTCACGGAGCACTTGAACGATGAACGCCTTTGAGGCGGTCTCGATGAAGTCTGACCGGTTCCTGTACTGCTTTGAGAACCTGTCGATCGATTTCAAAACGTCTTCTGAGAGGGTGATAGATGTCTTGACCTTCATATTATTAAGATACTCCAATGGAATATCATGTCAAATCCCATGAGGCTCACGGGAGAAAGAGGCATATGAACCAAAGGCCCGAAGGACGGGACTGCAAAGGGCATCGCGCGGAGTCGGCTCTTGAGAAATTTCTTGCGCCACGGTCAGTAAAACTGGTACAAATCTCGTTTTTGGCCTGTGGGGAGGGTAGAGCCTCACCCATGAGCTCCCCATCGCACGCGAGGGTGGGGGTGCGAGGCGCCCCGAGAGTACGGCCGGGAGAGCGATCCAGAGATCTCGCCCGGATTTGAGGGCGGGATCTTCACACCGGGCGAATTCAGTAGTGAGGTCAGATTAATCATGTCAATGCCTTCATATCGTACAAAAATATCCGGCCTGGGAACCTATGTCCCGGACCGCCTGCTCACGAATGCCGACCTTGAAAAAATGGTCGACACGAACAACGAATGGATTTTGGAGCGAACGGGGATCCGGGAGCGCCACATCGTCGAAAAAGGGACGGCCACCTCCGACCTGGGAGCCCGCGCCGTGGAATGCCTGCTGCGGCACATGCAGCTCAATCCGGATGACATTGAGCTCATCGTGGTCGGGACGGTTACACCCGACATGTTTTTTCCTTCGACGGCCTGCCTGATTCAAAACAAGGTGGGCGCGACGAAGACCTGGGGCTTCGATCTGTCAGGGGCGTGCTGCGGGTTCCTGTATGCCCTGACGGCAGGCGCCCAGTTCGTCCGCTCGGGGGCCCACAAACGCGTGGTCGTGGTGGGCGCCGACGTGATGTCCTCCATCATCGATTACAAGGATCGCAACACGTGTGTCCTGTTTGGGGACGGGGCCGGGGCGGTGATGCTGGAACGGGCAGGCGACGACGAAGAATATGGGATTGTCGATTTTGCCCACGAGGTGGATGGCTCGGGCGGGCCGTATCTCTACATGCCCGCCGGCGGCAGCCTCAATCCGTCTTCGCATGAGACCGTGGACAAGAATATGCACGTGGTGCATCAGGACGGCAAGCAGGTGTTCAAATATGCCGTCCGCAAGATGTATGAGATTGCGGAAACTGTTTTGAAGAGGAATCAGCTTACGGCAAACGACATCAAACTCCTGATCCCTCATCAGGCCAACATGCGCATCATCCAGGCGACAGCCGATCGGTTGGGTCTGCCGCCGGAACGCGTTATGTTGAACATCAGCAAATACGGGAACACCACCGCGGCGACGATCCCTTTGGGCATGGCCGATGCCATCGCTGAGGGACGCCTCAACAAAGGCGACCTCATTTTGCTGGTGAGTGTCGGGGCCGGTTATACCGTGGGGGCGGTGCTGGTCCGCTGGGCATTCTAAGAGAACGGATGATTTGAGCGCGTGCGAAGCCGTCATCCTGTCAGGATCGCGTGCCGTCAGGTCAGCGAAGTCAGAGGTCGGAAGCCAGATATCTTGGGTTGACGACGGAAGAAGGAAGAATTAGAAAGATGGCCGGGAATTGCTGAGTTAGCCTGCCGTTACCACTATCGCCCATGAGCTGCCCGCACCACGGGGCATTTGATAGCCGTTCAGATGGGAATGCCCGAAGTCTCGTCCGCGTTCATCCGTGTGGGTCAGCGTCCGCATTCATTTTCCCCCCTGAAATCTCTCAATACTGAACGGCGCCAAGTCCACCGTGGTGTGACCATTCGCAATCAAGTCGGAGATGGCTGTGGCGGTGATGGGGGTCAGCAGAATCCCATTACGGAAATGTCCGGTGGCGTATACCAGTCCCTCGCAAGATGAACGTCCTAGAATGGGAAAATGGTCCCCGGTGTTCGGCCGCAATCCGGACCATGCTTCCACCCATTCACAAGAGCCGACGGCGGGCGCGTAATCACCGGCTCGGGCGAGAATATTCTGGAGTGCGGACACGGTGTTGGCCTTGGAGTAACCAACGTCCTCCATAGTCCCACCGAGCAGAAGGCGCCCCTCGGGGAAGACCGCCACGTATCCCCCTTCGTACCGAAGCGTATGCCGAAACAGGGGCTGCGGGCTTTTTACGGCCACAATCTGGCCGCGTGTGGGATACACCGGGAGCGACTCGCGGGTGCCCGTCTCCACCGCAGGCGACCAGGCCCCGGCGGCAAGCACCGTCACTTTCGCTGAAAACCTTTCGCGATCGGCTTCAATCCCGATGACACGCCCTCCTTCATGGCTCAGACGATGGACCTGAGTTCCCGTCCGGATTTCCACCCCCCTTTTTTTGAGGGCGGCCTGGAGTGCTGCCAGCCAGGCACGGTTATCGAGTTGATGGTCTCCCGGATAGAATAGTGCGAGTTTGATGGAAGATGAAAGGGCCGGCTCGGCGCCCTGGAGTTCCCTTCCCTGTAATCGTTCCACGGTAAATCCCATTTTCTTTTGCCACTCGAAACGGGACTCGAGGGTCTTCACCTCGTGCTCATCCAGGGCCAGGAACAACGCCCCCTCGTCGCGGTAGTGCGCACTCATCCCGGTTTCCGATTCAATTTCCCCAAGGAACTCGGGATAGATCCCGCGGCTGGCGATGGCCAGGCGGAGCAACGGTGTGTCCTCCTCGGCCTCGGTGTAGGGCGCCAGCATTCCCGCGGACGCGTAGGAGGCCTCGCGGCCGGGTTCGTTCCGCTCAAGAACCAGCACGTGCAATTTCTTCTGAGCCAGCTTCCAGGCAATGGACATGCCGATGATCCCGGCGCCGACGATGATCACATCCCAGTTCTTCTGATTCATGACGGTTTCCATTCGAACCTTCCTTCGAGGAGTCTCTTTCAGGAACCACTTTAGAAGATTCCCGGAGTTGAATCAACCCGCGATGTCTTCCCAGTGACAGCCCCGTCTGATGGGAAAGCATTTTTCAGGGATCCATGAAAAACGGAGTGTTATAATCCACGCATCTTAGGAGGACAGGGCTCTCTTACGGAGGGTCGTAACAATCAAACTTTTTTAAAAGGACTTCCCATGAAAAAAATGTTGGCATGCCTGTCTGCAGTAATCTTCGGGGTGGCCGTGATGACGTTCATTTTGGCCGCCCAGGAAACAAAACCGCCCAAGCCGCGCAAGCCCGGTGTCTACGCGGTATTTGATACCACGATGGGAACGTTTGTGTGCGAGCTTTATGACAAAGTGGCTCCGGAGACGGTCGCCAATTTTGTCGGCTTGGTGGAGGGGACCAAGGATTGGAAAAACCCCCGGGGAGAGTTGAAGCATGGTGTCCCCTATTACAACGGCACGACCTTTCATCGTGTGATCAAGAATTTTATGATTCAGGGGGGAGACATTACTGGGACCGGGACATTCAGCCCTGTTCCCAAATTCCTGGACGAGTTTATGGACACCCTGAAATTTGACCGGTCGGGCGTGCTGGCCATGGCGAATTCAGGGCCCAACTCGAACGGAGCGCAGTTCTTCATCACCGTGGGTCCAGCGACGCATCTGAACGGTCTGCATACGATCTTTGGCCGCACGGTCGAGGGCTATGACGTGGTTGAAAAGATCTCCAAGGTTGCGGTGGACGGCAATAGCAAACCCTTGACCAAGGTGGTAATCAACAAGATCACGGTTGACCGCGTGGCGAAGGGCGGAAAATAACTGCCGTGTCAACGGTTGGGCGATCCGCCACGGGAGATCGCCTTACAAGTTCTGCACCGTCTGGGGAATCTTTCGGAAATCGCTCACCACGGGGACGCCTCTGGCTTCACGCCGCAGTTCCCTTCCTGAATACTTCGTGATTCCGGTGAACAACAGGGCGTGCATCCCGGCGCCCTGAGCGCCCCGGATATCGGTACGAATGAGATCACCGATGTGGACCGATTCCTCCGGGTGAGCCCGGAGCTTTCGAAGAGCCAGATGGAAATTGTTGACATGGGGTTTGGTGCGCCCCACCTCATCGGAAAAGACGCAGTGCTTGAAGTAAGGAAGAAGGCCGTCCTGAGCAAGGATGCGGCGGAGGACCCGGCCCGGGGTAATGCCGGTATCACAAATAATGGCCAACCGGTACTGCCCAGCTAGCCGGGGCACCGTCTCACGAACCCCCCGAATGAGCCGGGGAGGCGCCATCCGGGTGAAATCCTCGTACGCTCGCGAAAGGCTGCGCAACTCACGGGATTGGCAGTGGACTTCCAAGTGGTTCAAGACCACCTGAAGGCGTTGCTCCGTGGTGAGGGACCGGTGCGACTTCCGCCACCACTCCTCGAAAAGGTTGTTCGCATGCTCCCACGCCGTGTGGCGCTCGGACACGGAAGCTCTCCTGCCTCTCGCCGCCAGGAACTCGGCGAGGAGTTTTCGACGGGCACGCTCTCTTTTTTCCACCGCCATCTTCGAGTCGCGATAGAGCGTCATCCAGAAATCAAACGTAATAGCCTTTAGCATGTTCCAGGTGAAGCCCGGACCCCTCTCCATCAATCAGGTCGCGGGATGCTGGCACGAGATCTTTCAGTCGAACCGGGGCGATACCCGAGTCGACGCTTGGGCCAGAAGAAAAGCGAAATCGCAAGGAGCAAACATCACGGAAGGCTGAGGGTAAACCCGAAGGTTTTTCGAAGGGCGCTAGTCGGTCATCTTAAGGCGTTCGACCACTTCCCCCTGGAGGAGGTGTCGTTCGATGATTTCTGTGGCGTCTTCCTTGGTTTTCACTTGATACCAGACCCCCTCGGAATAAACGACCACGGTCGGCCCCTGATGGCACTGGTCAAGGCAGCCCGCCGCATTGATGCGGACCTTCCCCTTGAGTCCCCGCCGCGCGATCTCTGACTTGAAAAACTCGCGCAGTTCTTCGCTCCCCTTGTCAGCGCAACAACCCTTGGGATGGCCACTGGGCCGGCGATTCACACAAACGAAGACATGGTAATCGAAATGAGGCATGTGCGCCCCGGGGGTAGATCGCCGGGTTACTTCGCGATGAACGATTTCGTCAGTCGGCGGTTCCCATAGTTGACGTTCAGATCAAACCCCTGTCCGGTCGATGCGAGATCGATCTTCATATGATCGAAAAGCGCGTCGATAGTGGAAAAGGTGACATCCTTCTTATAGACGACGTTTCCCTTGGGCGCCGGGGAGAAAACGTTTCCCGGCTTGACAAAGGGCGGCCCATCAAATTGCACCACCGAGAGGGTCATCGGTTTCGCGTCCTCACCGGGAACGATGATCAGGGCATACTGGCCGGGACTTAATTTTGATCCTTCCAGCGTCAGCGGGGTCTTCGTGTCCAGTTGCGCGAAAGGCCAGGTGCGTTCGCCGTAGTAGGTGCCTTTGGTGCCGTGTTCAATATACGAAAAGGTGACTTCTCCCCAGGGGAAGTTCAAATAAGTCACCGCCACAGCCTCTTTAGTCGAAGCCAGGTCTATGCTGGCGGTTTGAACGGTGGTCTGTTCCCGCGTCTGCGCTGGACCCACCCTTGCCAGGATTGCCAGGAGGAAGAACAATGCTGCAAATCTTTTCATATGCGAAAGCTCCATCGGTTTGATCAATTGGATTTTTTCGCCCCGGACTCGGCGGCGATTGACTTGGAAACTCCTTGAAAAGTGTCAGAAACAAATTTAAGGGATCGCGGGATCACCGACCGAGCGTAATCCCAGCCATGGTTTCCCGGAAAGATATGGAATTCATGCGGAACATGGCTCGCCGTCAAGGCGCGGTCCAGGGTCTCCGCTCCCACATTGAACCCAAACCGGTCCTGATCGCCGCAATCGAAATAAATCCTGAGGGGAGGAGGCTTCTTGTAGCTTTCTGCCAGCAGGATGGGGTTGTTACGCCCCCAGAATTCCTTGTTGATCGGGTTTCCAAAGACGCGTTCGGCCAGTTGCAGCCGAAACTGCATGCGTCGATCGGCACTTGATTCCTGGGGGATTTCTTCCAAAACGGCTGCGCTGTGGGCGGCGGCCACCGAGAAGATGTCAGGATGTTTCATCCCCAGTGTCAGCGAGCCGAATCCGCCCATGGAAACGCCCAGAATGCCCCGGCCATCACGGCGGGCGAGGGTTCGGTAGTCGGCGTCGATTTTGGGGACAAGTTCGTTGACGATGAAATCCTCGTATCGCGATTTCCCATCGACGGAATTGATGAAGAAGCTGGAGCCGCCGTTGGGCATGACCACGATCATTTCTCCGATCTCGTGATCCGTTTCCATTTTTTCGAAAATGGCGCTCACGCCGTTGCGTTCCCAGTCATTCTCGTTTCCAAACTGTCCATGTAAAAAATAGAGGACGGGATAGCGGCGGGTGGGATTGGCCTGATAGGAGGCCGGCAACTCCACGGCGTAGTTCTCCTCGCGGCCGAGGGCACTGGAGGTCAGCGACTTGTGCTCGATGAGACGGTCACTGGGAACAAAGGAACGCGCCTGGGGGTTGAGCGGTACCTGGCTTTGGACGGGCGGCTGCGCCACGCCGAGAGAGCTGCCGAGGAGCAGCAACAGAACTGCGAATTGAACAACGAAGGCGATCCGGGAACAGGTCGTGACACGCTGCTGTACTCTCAGAGACCTCACCCCCCAGCGAAGAACTCTCATGATTGACTCGACCTTCTCCTTTTGGTGAAGGCGAAGTATAGGCGAATCCGAGGTGGTTGGCAACAGCGGATCATTCCGAGTTACAAAGTTTTACATGGAGAGGACTGCTGAGGGGGCGGAAAGTCAGCGCTGCATGCGCGTTCCTAGCGGGAGGGCGGCCCCAGCGCTCTCATCCTACTTCAGGTGGGCTAACATCGCCTTGAATTCGGGCGTGCCGCTGCGCCCCAACAATTCATAAATGATCATCTCCGTGGAGCTGAGCAGCCCCCCGGCATCCTTCATGCGGTCGAGGCCAATCTTCCAGTTGAAGTCGCTTCGCGAAGAAGTCGCATCGGAAGCCACATGCACCTTGAATCCTTCCCGCACCCCGCCCAGCGCGGTTTGGGCCACACAAATGTGGCTTTCAATCCCGGCCACGAGCAATGTGTTTCGGCGAGGTTTGAGCTGCTTGATTACGGCTTGGAACGCCGGGTTGTTGAAGCATCCGAATTCAGTCTTGTCGATGGGGAGAAGGTCCGGGGGAAGGGCTTCCCGGATGGCCGGGACGGTTTCACCCAGGCCGCGCGGATATTGTTGCGTGAACAAAACCGGGATCTTTAGAATTTTTGCGCATTCGATGAGCAGCTTCGTGTTCCGCAAGACACGCTCTTTTTCGAAGATTGCGGGAAGCAACTTTTCCTGAAGATCGACGACGACCAGCGCGCAGCGATCCCTTTCCAAGAAGGGGGCTACTTTATCAAACACCATGGGGACGGGATTTTCCATAACCACTCTCTTCCTTGTCATGTATTTCGTGCATTGTAGTGAAAGGGGGTGTTTAATGGAACTATATTTTTCGACTCCCCGGCAGTCGCGCCACGTTGAACTTCCGGGGATGCCCCTGTTGAGTAGTTTGTGGACTTATGTTATATCGCAGGGCATCAAGACGAGCACAGAATCCTGAATCGAACCATGAGAGGAAGCGGAGAGGGCCATGGACGAAACCAATTTTGTGGGTGTGTTCGGGTATGGGAGATTTGGCAAGTTTCTTTGCGAGGAGCTTCGCCGCGCCGCTTCCGGGAGCATTGGAATTCGGGTCTATGACCCTGTCGCGACGCGCGACGCCCAGGCTGCTCCGAAATTTGCCGAGACCTGGTCGGCTCGACGACCCTCCGTAAAGACCCGGTCCCAGATCGACTTTGTCTCCGCCGCCGAGGCCGCGCGGGCGGCCATCGTGGTCTTTGCGGTTCCGATTTCAGAATTGAAAACGGCCGTCCTGGCGGCCGCGCCGTACATGAGTGAAGGGGCCATCGTCATCGACACCTGCTCGGTCAAAATGAAACCGGTGGAGATCATGAAACTGCTCTTGCCTCCGAAGGTGGAAATCCTGGGGGCGCATCCCCTGTTTGGGCCCGATAGCGCACACGTGAACCGCGGCGTTCGGGGTTTGAAAGTGGTGTTGTGTCCGGTTCGGATCAGCCCGGAGCATACCTCGATGATTCGCGGTTTCCTGGAAAAGGCCGGCTTGAAGGTGATCGAGACCACGCCGGAGGCGCACGACCGGGCGGTGGCGGAATCGCAGGCGCTGTTCCATCTCGTGGCGCGCGCTGTCGAGGAACTTGAAGGCGGCAGCGAGGCTTCCCGGGAGATCATTACCCCGGGTCCGGCGAGGCTGTTCGAAGATTTGAAAATCCTCCAAAACGACACGGACCAGCTGTTTAGAGATATTCAGCGGGAGAATCCGTTTGCCCGGGAAATCCGCGAGAAGTTCATCGAGCGACTGGTGGAGATCAATCGCACGCTGAACGAGGACTGACGGGCGGGCGGCCCGTTTTTCGGTGAAGGAGACAAGACCTCATGGCCCAGGCGGCTTCGTTCGAAGGGTTTAACAAGGATACTTTTCATCTTTTCCGTGACCTCGCGGAACCCGAGAAGAACAACAGGATTTGGTTCGACGCCAATCGGCGGCGGTACGAGGAGAACGTGGTCGCAAGGTTCAAGGCGCTCCTGGAGGCCTTGAAACCCTTGGTGCGACAGCTCAATCCCCAATTCGATTGCAGCGGAAAGACCAACGGCAACTTTTCACGCATCAACCGCGACATTCGCTTCAGCAAGGATAAATCCCCTTATAAGCTGAATTACTATCTGTACTTTTTCGACCAGCGCCGGGCCCGTGACAGTGACGGACGCCTTTACGTGGGGGCGAGTGGCGAAGGGCTGACCGTGGGGTTTTCAATTTACGGCGAATGGAAACGCCGGACCGGGGATGTGCTGGAGACGGTCTTGAAAAAGCGCATTCAACGGGACAGCTCACTGCTCCGGGATTACCTGGACCGGCATTCCATCGGTCAGCGGTACCCGGGGTATTGGTACTCGATGGCGGGTAAGGAATGGACTCAGCATCGCGGTCTTCCCAAGGATTCCAAAGACTGGGATCAGTTGCTGGCCTGGATCGTGCGTCAGAAAATCGGACCCCGTGCCGCCTGTTCTTCTTCAGTCCTGGGCGAGATTCAGACGATCTTCAAAGAGCTGTTTCCACTTTACGTTTTTTCCGCCTCTTCCGAGCGGCAATGGCTGCGGACGTTCCATCGATCCGCGAAGTGAAAAGGACTTCGTTCTGCCAAAAACGCAGTGACCAATTCATCACCTCATTTGACGAAGACGGCAGGGGCTCGCATGTGGCGGTGGGTCGCGGGGTTGCTGACCCTCGGCCTCTTAGGGCCTCCGCTCTTCGCGCAGCCCCGCCCAATCGATTGGCCCAAGGTGCAAGAGGAAGCGGTGGTGATATTACAGAACCTGGTCCGGCTGGACACGTCGAATCCTCCGGGACATGAAATCATCGCCGCCAACCAACTGAAGAAAATTTTTGATGAGGCGGGGGTTGAATCGTCCGTCTATGAATCGACGCCCGGTCGCGGCAATGTCGTCGCGCGGTTGAAAGGTGATGGGAGCAAGAGACCGGTGCTCTTGTTAGGCCATCTGGATGTGGTCGGCGTGGAACGAGATCACTGGACGATGGACCCGTTTGGAGGGGAGATCAAGGGGGGACGCCTCTACGGTCGCGGCGCGGCAGACATGAAGGGGCTTGTTGCGGCGGAAGTGATGACCCTGCTGCTGGCGAAGCGGTCCGGTCTGCTTTTGCACCGCGATCTCATTTTTGCCGGGGTGGCAGATGAGGAGTCCAGCAGTGAAGACGGGGTTCAATTCCTGATCCGGAAACATTGGCCGGAGATCGAAGCCGAGTTTTCATTTAACGAGGGCGGCCGGATTGAGCCCTCAGCCCGCACGGGAAAAGTGGAATGGGTTGGAATCCAAACCACAGAAAAAAGACCCTACAACCTCCGCTTGAGGGCACGCGGCACCAGCGCCCATGCCTCCCTGGAAACCCCCGATAGTCCAATCTACACGCTGGCTCGAGCCCTGGTCCGCCTTTCCCAGTATGAGCCGCCCCTCAAGCTCAATGAGACCACCCGAAAATACGTGGATGAGATCGGCAAACTCGAGCATCTGCCTGAAAACTGGTATGAAAACTCCCACAAGGTGAAGCCGGGGGAATGGCCCAATGCGGGCCATGACCGCACCAGTCAGAACCTGGGGTTATACTCCATGCTTCACGACACCATCTCGCCCACCCTGCTGGCCGGCGGCTACCGAACGAATGTCATTCCCGCCGAGGCCGAGGTGAATCTCAATTGCCGTCTCCTGCCGGATACCGACGTCGTGGCGTTCGCGGGCACGCTCAAGCAAGTCATCCACGAGGAGCAGATCGAGATTCAATACCCTCCGGATTCCCGTCCCCTCACGCCTCCTACCCCCTTTGCCACAGCAGCTTTCAAGGCCTACGAGCGCGTGGTGAAAGATACCTATGGGGACACCGTTCCGTTAATTCCAATTATGAGCACTGGCGCGACGGACTCTTCTTTCCTGCGGGCCCGTGGGATGGTCAGCTATGGAATCGATCCTTTCATCGAGGATCGCCCCTCCAACGCGCACGGAAACGACGAATCCATCTCGATCAAAGGGTTTCACGACGGAGTGACGTTTCTGTATCAAGTCATTGAGCAGTTGCAGTAAGGGACTTCAAGCATGGGGGATCAATCTTCGACAAGAAATCTCCAGTCCCCGGGCTGGTAGGCCATCTGCTTGTCGAACTCGAGGGACGCTTCACGGGTCATTGGAAAAAACTTCCCCGAAGCTCTCGCATAAACTTCCCCGACCTCGTTGTGGACCTCACCTTCCGCAATCAAGTAACGCGACCTTTTCTCTCGAAGGCGGGCCGTGACAGTGAGAGGCTCTTGGGTCGGCGCGGGATTCACAAACCGCACGGTCAGTTCCGCCGACACGAAGTAGCACCGGCGTTCGATGCAGGCGGCCCAGCCCAGGGCCTCATCCAGCAGACTGCATAAAATTCCGCCATGCACCCTCCCCGGATATCCCATCTGCTCAATGCCGGCTATCAGATTTGTCCGCACCACCCCGGATTCACAAGACCATCGGACCCCCAGGGCAGCCCGGTTGTGCTTGTGGTCGCCGCACACGACGCAGGTATCGTAGCTGGGAAGGTAGCGTCTCATGATCATTCTAGAAACGTGAAATGGTTCTCCAACTTTTGGGCGTGGAGTGTATCATGAAACTCCACCGGGCCCGGCATTTC
>JBAVHJ010000428.1:0-2854 GCA_049685715.1 Terriglobia bacterium
AACCGGAACTGGATCCCGGTACGATCGATGACTTCGCCCATTACCCCACCCAAGGCGTCGATTTCACGGACGAGATGACCCTTGGCGATGCCGCCAATGGCTGGGTTGCACGACATTTGGGCGATGAGGTCGAGGTTCATGGTCAGCAGGGCAGTCTTCAGCCCCATCTTCGCGGCCGCGGCCGCCGCCTCGCAACCGGCATGTCCGGCCCCAATCACCACGACATCATATTTTTCGTCCGCTTCTGGCTTCATTGCCCTCGATCATCCATTCGCGTGCACCTGCGTGCTCTCTTACTTCGAATCCCGCATTCTATTATGGAGCTTTCGAAAAAGATAGCCCTTCGCCGCCAATGTCGGCAAACCGACATTCTGTGAAAAGAATCACCAGTCTTCATTGTGGCTCTGTGTGGCGCAGAGAAGAGGTGCCGGTGCTGGAGACTTCCCTCATTGATTTGAGGATAGAAGTTGTCCGGTGCACTCTCGCTCCGACCCCCCCTTTAATCTTTGAGCCTCCGACCGGATCGCACTGTCGCCGACCACGTCCCCGATAGAGGGCGGGTTGTCAACGCCACCCAGCCGTATCGTTTCATCGCGCCTTTGCAGCGCCTTGCAAGGGCCAATACGCGCATATTATTATATCGTTATACGATATTAATTCCCAACAACTTATGAGGAAGCCCTTCCCTTGTGAAATTATTCGCTTGAATCATGCGCCATTTTTAGTTAGCCTAAATTTAGTTGGGTTGTATCAATATCAAAAGAGGATCCCCAGTTCCCAGAATCGACAAGTTAACTTTAGTGAAGGAGGCCTAAGAAAAGTTTTCTTCTAGTCTTCACTTCATTTGCACTTTTGTTGCTTCTCCGCAGCCCATGTTGCGGCCAGGTGCCCATGTGTGAGTTTTCATCCATCCCCCCAGATTGCCCTAAAACCATCGCATCATTGCAGTATGGCAATTTGTTCTGTTCTTGTCCCACCAGTTTGACGTTCATTCACACTGAGAATTGCGCCTTCGCAGTTCGTGCGGGAATTGCCTACTGCTTCGATCCGGAACCTGACTGCCCCACCACTCATTACGCGACTTCCTACCAGATGTGCTGCTTTGGTTGTAGTGCACCAATCTGGGAAGTCACTATGGGGACCCCAGATTCCCGGCTTCATTTGGAGGAGAGCCTGAATGGTCTGACTTGCCAATTGAAAGTGGATGCCAAAGATACGCAGAGGAATGGAAATCCTGTTCCGGGAAAGGGAGGTGGCATATGAAATTGCTTCCTGAGCTGCGCAGAAGGCAGCTCTTCGCCGGATTAATACTTGTGCTCCTTACATCTAATTCACGACTGTTTTCGCAACAGAAACTCTTTGATCAGTATTTTGAAAAGAAATCTGAATTCACCCTGAGCCTTCCCGCCAATTTCCAGGTGTCTGAAGCTCGGGTCTCTCCTTCGGGAAAGATTTACCTTCGCTCGATCTACGAAAATGCAATCCTCCGGTTCGATTCGGGGAGCACCGATCCTGTTCGTTATGATCTGAATCGCGCGATCGAGAACATGGGCCCAAGTTCCTCTTTGCCCTTTCTTCAATCGGATTTCGCTCTTGATGAGGCTGGAAATGTGTATGTATTGGGCTCTTGGAAGTTGGATCGTCTTTATCACGCGGCGATCTTTCAATATTCTTCCAGCGGGGAATTTCGGTCAAGAATCGACTTGATGCCGCCGGTTGAGGCTTCCCGGGTGGGTGTCAACGCTGACGGGACCTTCGTTGTTCTTGGATCCGATGCCCGATATTTCAAACATCAACTGAATCAGCTTTTCATCGCTCACCTTTACTCTAATGAAGGAACTTGGTTGCGTGGACTTGTTGAGTATGCCACGTCAAACAATCAACCGGGTGCCCCTGGGTCTCCCAACTCAAGCAGTGGCGCGTCGATGGGAAGAGAATTAGAAAGATCGGTGATTCGCCGTGATCTCGCAGGGAATCTCGTTTTCACGCAAACGTATTCAAAAGGGATTTCAAGGCTGGATCGAAGTTCACAAGCGCGGTCGGTTCGCTTGAAACCGGACGCACAAGCCGTTGGCTCATCGGCGTCTCCCGGCCCCTCCGTTGCAACTGAAGAAATCCTCTGGAACATCGCTCCAGCCCGTCAGAATTTCACAATTGCCGAACTGGTTCGTTCCGAGAATCAATCTACAAACGTCTCGATCAGGACAAGGCTCTTGAGGATCTATGATGCCGATGGCAATCCGCAATCCCCCGAAATGCAGGTGTCACGGGAGGTGGGAGTCCTTATCGGTTCCGATGCGAATGGATCGATTTATTTTGCCGAGCATTCCCGCCCTGGGCTTCAGGCCATTTCGAAATACGATTTGAGACTCAAGTAGACCGCTCCATTGATTTAGCGGGCCCCCGCGACAATCTCTGTCACGGGGGTTCCAGTTGAATCCGATTGCAACTGAGTTCTTGCCGAATTCCAAGAACCCGCGCATAAGACTCGGGTCTAGAAATTTCCCCAATCCCGTCGGGGTTGTGGCCGATCAGGCGCGTTGACCCAGCGTAGGCCTTTAGAACAGGCCAACGCTGGGCTCCATTCCACAGCGCCTATGGCGTCGGTCGAGCCTTGTTCCAGCGTGGATTTTCCTCAACCCGAGAATTCGGGCTTGGTTTTGAGGAGGTAGACACAAATCCACAGCTATATCGGCGTGGGGATTTTCTCTGCGCCAACGGCGCGGTGTCTCGAAGCCCAACGTTGGCCCGCTCTTCGGGCCTACGTTGGGAACCAAGGTCAAGAGTATTTCTCCAATCGCACCGGGATTGTGTCGTGGTACCCACCCCGCATTCCATAACGGCCGTCATGATG
>JBAVHJ010000429.1:0-12185 GCA_049685715.1 Terriglobia bacterium
CCATAAAAGACGAGCAATGGCAACGCCCCGGGGTTCACGAGACCGATGGCCCGCTGACCCTGGAAATACTCCTTCGGCGGCAGGCCGTCGGGAACGACGAAGCGCACCTCGGCCAGATCGAGCACATCAAGTTTCGCCAGGAGCTTTTTCAAAAGTACGAGTCGGGTGTGAAGCTGATTGAATCGGAGGTTAAAGGGGTTTCGGTGGAGGTTGTCCGTCGAAAGCCCGCTCCGGACAAATGGTCGATCAACGAAATCCTCAGCCACCTGGCGATCACCGAACAGGTGTTTCTCACTCGTTATGCAAGGATTGCAAATACCGAAAGGCCGGCCCTCCTGGGAGTTGACAACGATGCGCTGGCCACCCAATTAAGATACAATGACCGCGATCCGTCGGAAACGCTCAAGGAATTAAAACGACTTCGCGCCGATACGCTAACGTTGCTTCGGGCGCTTCCGCAAAAGAGCTGGCAGCGTGCAGGGGTCCATCCCAAGCGCGGCGAGATTACAATCGAATACATGGCGAAGATTCACGCGGATCACGATTCAAATCACGCTGCGCAAATCCGGGCTCTCAAGGAAAGGTTCGGGAAGGCTCAGGCTGCCTCGGCGTGAGAGAGAGGGTTCGCCCAGTGGATGGAGCGCCCTCTTGGAGCCTCGAGCGGTAAACTTGAAGCCGGGAACCCATCGGAGGAGGACCGGACCGACCCCGAACCAAGGCGCGCTCTCCAGTGCTGCCGAAAAGGGGAATCACGCGGGCCGCCTCTTCTGGAGGTCCTCATGGTTAGGGGTCTGAATCAAGTTGTAGACCTATCTGGGGGAGATCTGCATCCATGGCGTGCAATCTCATTAAGGCCGAAAGGAATGTGGATCGAGGCAGACTCGAGAAGCGACTGCTGCACTGGGTCGGGAAGGCGATCGGAGACTATCGGTTGATTGAGGATGGCGACCGCATCGCCGTGGCCGTGTCCGGGGGCAAGGACAGCTGGACCATGCTGGAGATGCTTGAACTCCTCCGCCTGCGCGCTCCCGTACGGTTCTCATTGTTTTGTGTCCATGTGGATCAGGGGTTCAAGGATTTTCGTTACGACCTGGTGGCTGGCTATTTGGAATCCCGCGGCTTTGAACATAAGGTTTATCACTCCAACTCCTTCCGACTCATTGAAGACAAAATTGAGCCCGGCGTCACGTACTGCTCTTTCTGCGCGAGAATCCGTCGCGGCGTACTTTATCGGGCGGCCCGGGAACTGGGATGCAATAAGATCGCCCTGGGCCATCACGCCGATGATGCCATTGAAACCCTGCTTTTGAATATTTTTTTCGAGGGCCGCCTTGCCTCCATGCCCCCTCGTCTTCTTGCGGACGATGGCAAGTCGATTGTGATCCGGCCCTTGATCTACGTTGCGGAGAAGGATCTCGCCACTTATGCCTATCAGGTCGACCCGGTGACTCGCAGGCCTCGCTACCCGATCGTGTGCTGCAATTGCCCGGTGTGCGGAGATGACTCCCTGAAACGTCGCCGAATCAAACAGCTCCTGCTGAGTCTCGAAAGAGAATATCCGATGATAAAGAAGAGTCTTCTAGGGGCGCTGGGCAATGTCCATGGGAGCCATCTGATGGACCCGGATCTGTACGGTCCCGCTGGCACAGGGGGAGCCCTGCCGCAGGATTTGAAGGTTCAAGCAGTTGGACTCAATGAAAAAGATTGATCCCTGCCGCCGGCTTTGATTTGCACGCCATAGGATCAATTTGCACCCTTGTGCTGAACTCCGAAGTCCCCGGCCTCAGTACAAGTCTGTGAAGTCTCCCGGGGCCGGCCTTCGATACTACTCTTTAGCCCAATCGCAGGATCTCCCCTATCTCAAATCTGAAAGTTCATGTGTTGCAAGCCGATCGAATTGAAGCTTCTGCCGGAACTACGATCGGCCGGTGCCGTTGTCCCGGCGACTAGTTGAGGCCTGGTCTTAGCCCTGGTTTATGGAAAGCTGAGAGGCGTCGATCGATTCTATCCGCCATCTTTGAGGGACTACTCTTGTCGCCGCTGATCCTGGGATTTGGGTTTGAAAAATCGGTTTACGATCCGGTGAAATTGGAAGAGAATGGATGTGTGGTTCTGAGGAGGCTATCTATGCACACGGTCGTCGTAACAATCAAAGCCATCGAAGGGAAGTGTCCGCAGGAATTTAAGGCCGGGGATACCTGGACAATCAACGACGGAAAAACTCCATCGAATTTTTGCGCCTCTGCGTTTCACACGATCTGTCCGACCCTCATCATGCTGCAGACCGGGGGTTCTCTTCCATGGGCTGAAGACAAGGATCTTTCGGTCATTGCCTGCCCTGACGCCGCCAACCGGGCGGTCTACGAGTTAAAGCGAATTAAGGGTTGATCCGGAGCCCCGGCTCCACGATTCCGAAGGGAAGAAGGAATCGCCGTCCGCATCCCTCAGTTGGCAGCCGACCCACTGGGCTCACAAGCTCGTCATCTCGATCCATAATTTCTCAAACAGTCGGGCCGAGGCAGGCGCGTGCCCGGCGTAATGGTTGTTGAAGTAGAGGTAGGCCGGGATTCCTTTTTCAATCAGGCTTGCAAGCGGGGGGATCCAACGGCGCATCTCAGCCGTCCGATCAATGACGAGCTCATCGAACTCCCGTCTCTTCTCTCCACCACGGATTTTGGCCTGAATCAATTCGTCAATCTCTTTGCGGTTCCCGATAAACCGGACAAAAGTGAAGTCGGAGGTCAACGGTTCGATCCTCTTGTTGAGCATTTCGTCGAGCGCGGGCATGGTGTAGTACGCTGTGAGCGCCAGGGCGACGTCGTGTGTTCGAAGGAGGTCGAGGAGCTGCGGCTTCAGCCAATATCCGTTCCGGACCTCGACGACATACCTGAAGTCCCGGGACAGCTTTGGCAAGAACTCCCGCAGCCTCCCCAGGAATTGCTCACCCGTCTTGTACTCGTTCGCATCCTTTCCCTTGGCCACATAAGCAAATTGAAGCACCAGCGGGCCGAGCTTTTCGCCCAGCAGGGACATCACGTCGAGAAACTGTTTCATGTCCTGGTCGCAGTCCACCAGGTACTTCTTGTGAGTGATGATATCCGGGACCTTTGCCGAGAAGATGAACCCATCAGGCGTGCGCCGAGTCAGCGATTCAACCATCCGCCTCCCGGGCATGTGGTGCCATGTAGAATCGATTTCAACGGTGTGGAAATGATTGGCATATTCTGCAATGAACTCCGCGGGCTTGGTGCCCTCGGGATAGAATCCCCCCAACCAATCAGGGGACGACCAGCTGGATGTTCCCAGGTGAAGCCTGGAGGGAAGTCTACTGGACGTCAAATCGATAGACCGCCTTTCCCGATAGAGCGGTCCGGGGGAAGTGGCCCGGGATGTGCGTTCGACAGTGGTTGCAGGCGCCCTCAGTCGTCAGTTCGTAAGTCTTCAGGTTGTTCCAAGAACGGCGGATCAAGGCCTTCCCGCAGGTCGGGCAGAATGTGGTATGGGCTTCCTCGCACAACACGTTGCCCTCGTAAACAAACTTCATTCCCCGCTGCATGGCGAGGTGGCGTGCATGATGCAAGGTGGGGTGAGGAGTACGGGGTTTGTCACGCAATTTGAAGTCGGGATGGTAAGCCGTAAAGTGAAGTGGTATGTTGTCTCCCAGATTCTCAAGGATCCAGTCTACCAGGGCTTTCGTCTCTTCCTCGGCGTCATTTAAGGTGGGAATCATCAGATTGGTGATTTCAACCCAAACCGAGGTGTCCCGTTTCAGACGTATCAGGGTCTCGAGGACCGGAGTGAGATGCGTCAGAGTGAAGCGCGAATAAAAGCGCTCCGTGAACGCCTTCAAGTCCACATTAGCGGCGTCGATCCACCGGTAGACCTCGTTAAACGCCTTCGGCGCAATGTATCCGTTCGTCACCATGACCGTTTTTAAGCCGCGTTCACGGGCAATGGTGGAGATGTCGACGACGTATTCGGCCCAGATAGTGGGTTCGTTGTAAGTGAAGGCGAGAGAGGAACACCCGCTGCAAACAGCACTCTCCACCACAGCCTCCGGTGACAGCAGGGAGGTGTTCACCTGGTCTGATCTGGCTTTCGAGATGTCCCAATTCTGGCAATAAAAGCAGCCCATGTTGCAACCGGCCGTTCCCATCGAAAAAGCCTGGGTCCCGGGGAGAAAGTGATGAAGAGGTTTCTTCTCGATTGGATCCACCTGGACTGCGGCTGGTTGACCATAGCCGAGGGTCACTAACCTTCCGCCCAAATTTCTTCTGATAAAACAAAACCCGTTTTGGTCTTCACCGATCTTACAGGAGCGTGGACACAAGGTGCACCGAACCTTGTTGTCGTCCAGCGGCGTCCACCATCGCGCTTGTACTGCTGGCATCATTTCAAAACCCTCACGGGTCTCATGAATCAACCATGGCTATGCTACTCCTCACCCGAAGGCATGGCAAGTTTACGGATTTAGAGAGGACGCAGGTCTTTCAAGGGGGATCCGGCAGGGCTGGTTTGAGAGGCTTGAAAAGGGATTGTTGACGTGATAAAAGCCTCCAGACACCGGATGAGGTCTTATTCTTCCCAAGGGGGAGTGGATAAGGGAGGACGCATGGAGATCCACGGGCTGCGTGCCTTGGTGACAGGGGCATCGGGATTTATCGGGGGACGGTTATCGGAGCGCCTTGCCGGAGAAGAGGGCGTCCGTGTTCGGGCGATGGTCCGGAGCGTTGAAAAGAGCGGACGACTTAAGAAACTCCCTTTAGAAATCGTGAAAGGGAATCTTCTCGATATCCAATCACTTCACAAAGCTGCAGTGGGCTGTGATCTCATCTTCCATTGTGCAGCAGTGGTTCGGGAAAGCGGAGACCGGGATGAGTTCTTCAGGACCAACGTGGAAGGAACCCTGAACATCCTGAAGGCAGCGTCCGAGATTGGAGTAAAAAGATTTATTCACTTCAGCAGCGTCGCAGTGTACGGCCTTAATCCGCCTGATGGGACGGATGAAACTACCCCCTATCAACCTTGCGGCAATCTCTATTGCGACACCAAGATTGCCGCTGAAAAAGCGGTGTGGAATTTTCACCGCGACGCAAAGTTGCCAGTAATAGTGATCCGGCCTGCCAATGTGTACGGTCCCTATTCGAACCCCTGGACGATCCGGCCCATCGAACTTGTCAACGCAGGGCAAATGATGCTCATTAATGATGGGTCCGGTCTATGCAACTACGTGTACATCGACAACCTCCTGGACGCAACCCTCAGGGCGACAAAACGCGACGACTCGCTGGGACAGGTGTATCTGGTTAGCGACGGAGCTGTTGTGACCTGGAGGGAGTTTTTTGGGTGTTATGCACAAATGGCGGGGCGACCCAAGATCAGATCCGTTCCAGAATGGCTTGCCCGGCTCATCGCCCTCGGGATGGAACTGTCTTCGAAAGTTTCTGGAAATCCTCCCAGAATCACGCGCGAAGCCATCGGGTTTCTGACGCGACATGCGCGCTTCAACATTGAAAAGACGAAACGAGACCTTGACTATCGGCCGCGGATCTCTTTGGAGGAAGGGATGAAGATGACCGAGCAATGGCTCAGGGAATCCGGTTATCTGCCTCCAGTGTGAGCCGCAATTAATGGGTGAGCAGGGACGGACACTGACCCATGTCACGCTCGGCAGGCTAGAGAGAGGGTCGGGGGGTGAAAAGATTTCGAAGCGCCCCGGCAGCTTTCTTAATCACAAAGAGCGGTCCCACGAGCAAATAAACGGGACTCCTGAAGAAGGCCGGCTGGTTGCCTTCGATGAAGTGGCCCACGAACTGAAAAATCCATCCCACCACGAAGAGGGCCAGGCCGATTTTCCAACTAAAGAAGAAGTATCCGAGAGACACGACGATCATCGGGATGCCGATGTAATGGGTCAGGCGGTTGAAGGGATGCTGGTGTTTTACGCGGTAATTCTCCATGAACGATTGGCTCATGGGCTCCTCCTAACGCCGCGGGGGCCATGAAGAGATTCATCATAGGAAGGGCATCTTCGGCTGTCAATTGGTTCTTGGCCGGCCTCCGACGAAACAGGGTTCTCTATCGTTTTCCCTTGTGCTATGATTGCGGCTCGACCTTAAACTCTTCTTTGCTTCTCACTGCCCGGCCTGATGGTTGCATTGAGCGCATGCCTGTTGGAACGACTTAATCCATTCCGGGAGACCTGACTCGTGGGCGATCGATCCTATTTCTACTGGAAACGCCTGCATTCCTTGCTGGGAGTTGTTCCCCTCGGCTTGTTCCTGCTGGTTCATTTTTACAATGGTTCGTACGTGTTTTCCGGGCGCGAAGCCTTCGATTCTCATCTCAAGAGACTCGACAATTTGCCTTATATGTTCCCCTTCGAAGTGGTGTTCATTTATCTGCCGGTTCTGTTTCACGGAGTGCTGGGGGTATGGCTGGGACTGCGCGCCAAGTACAATAATCTCAGCAGTCCCTACTTTGGCAATCTACGGTACACTCTGCAGCGAATGAGTGGGATCGGGGTGTTCCTGTTCGTTTTTGCGCATGTGTATATGACCCAAATTGCGCCACGAATTTACCATTACACCAGCCAATATGATCACTTTACTGAGGGAATGAAGGAGCCGGCGACCCTGATTGTTTACCTGTTGGGCATCCTCGGTGTGACCTATCACTTTGCCAATGGCTTGTGGACATTTGGAATCACCTGGGGAATCGCGACCGGCCCGAAGGCTCAGCGGGCAACGACGTGGGCGGCGATGGTCATCTTTGCGATTACGCTTTTTATTGGATACAACACAATCCTTGCATTTCTGGGAATGGGGATTCGTTTGTGAAAGTCCATCCGGGAACCGGTCTCATCCCCGAACGGCCGTAAGAGCTCAGAAGCCTTCCCCTGCGCAGGTCGACATCGCTGTAATGCGATGAGAGGGCGAAGGTTGGTCCCTCGGCCTCGCCGGGTGGAGGAGAAGTTCAAGGAAAGTTGATTTCCTCCCTTGCCTTTGAGAGGTGAGTCCGAATTTGCCCCGATTCCCAGTCAACCACTGAAGCACGATGTCGGGATGATTGTCTCCCGCTTCCTTATTTACAATTTTTTACAAGTCAGGTGACACGTGGGGGAGTGGGCTCTGTTAAATTGGTGCGGTAGTGGCGTTCCAGGGTAGCCTTCCGATGAAAAGGTACTTCTCTCCAAAACGAAAGCTCATTGTGATCTGGACAGTGGCTATCATCCTGCCCATCATCATCTTAATCGTGTTTGAATACATCTCGTTATCCAATATCAAGAGCACCCACGCTATCGATGCCGTGATCCAGCGCGATTTCATGCAGACCCTGGAAGTGGTGGAGCGCAAGGCTTCCATGGAACTGAGAATATATGCCCGATCTGTGGCGGATGAACTAGGGTCAACGGATCTGAGTCAGGCCTCAGAAGAGGACATTGCGTCCAAGGTGGACGGTGCCCTGGAACAATTTCCTTTTACCGATGCGATCTTTTATTACGACAACAAGCGCGGTTTGACGATGAATGACCGGCAATCCTTGGAGACTCATAAGGAATGCGATTTTCTCCGTTACAAGAAGGCCCTGATGGCGGAAATGTTGGAGACCGATCAATTTCGCGAGAGCGTCCGAAAGATTCGGGATTTCGCGCAAAAAGGTGAATTCAAGATCATCCCCACAGCAGCACGGCGCAATGAGCACGACGACGTGAATATCATCGTCTATTTTGTCCTTCCTCCCTACGACAAGGGGGCCATTCGTATTGGAGGCTACATCCTGGACACGCCTTATTTGGCTTACGAATTTTTTCCCCGGATCTTTCGTGAAATGGAAAGCGAGGCCACATCGGGCGACCGGCGCAATTTGAAATCGACGATCATAGCCGTTCATTACATCAATGAGGATCAGAACATTATTGCCAGCTCCCAGCCGGTCGATTCCTATAATTTTGAAGTGAAGCGGATTATGGGTTACGGTGCGTGGCGCTTCTTCGTCACCGCCATTAAACCCAAGGGGGAGACCATCGAGGGGATTGCCAACCACTATGTCCGCTGGAATTTCTTGCTGGTCACCTTCATCGTGGTAGTGCTGATCGTCGGCATGCTGCTGACCCTTGGCAACATGGCCCGGGAGATGCAACTCGCCCAAATCAAGTCTGATTTCGTATCAAATGTCTCCCATGAATTCAAAACCCCCCTGGCCCTGATTCGACTCTTTGCGGAGACACTGGAACTGGACCGGGTGAAATCCACGGAGCGGCAGAAGGAGTATTTCAGCATCATCCGGAAGGAGAGCGAGCGGCTTACTCAGCTCATCAACAATATCCTGGATTTCTCCCGGATTGAAGCCGGGAAGAAGGAGTACAGATTTGTCCGGGAATCGATCCCCGAGGTCGTCCGTGAAACCATCGAATTTTACCGATTCCATGTGGAGCAGCAGGGGTTCGCACTCACGATGGACATTGACAACACCCTTCCTCCGTCCCGGATTGACCGCGATGCCATTTCGCAAGCGATCTTGAACCTTCTCAATAACTCCCTCAAGTATGCGCAGGATGAGAAATCAATCACGGTGACCGTCAGCCGCGAGGGACAGACCGCAAAGATCGTGGTGGCGGACCGGGGCATCGGCATCGCCCGGGCGGATCAGAAGAAAATATTTGAGAAATTTTACAGGGCTTCAAACAGCCTGGTTCATGATACCAAGGGAAGCGGCCTGGGCCTTTCGCTGGTCCAACACATCGTCAAGGCGCACGGAGGTTCGATTCGAGTGGAGAGCCGCGTCGGAGAGGGGAGCCGGTTCATCATCCAGCTGCCCCTGCCCGAACCCGGGACGGTCGAGTGGTCCCCATCCGGCGAACTCGGAGCACCAAATTCAACGAATGCCACCAACACGGAGAATGTCGCGTGACCAAGCCGAAAATCCTTATTGTAGAAGACGAACCCAACATGGTGATGGGATTGACCGACAATTTTGAATTGGAAGGCTACGAAGTCATTTCGGCCAACGATGGGGAGGCGGGGCTGAATAAGGCCATCGACGAAAAGCCTGACCTGGTGATCCTCGACATCATGATGCCCAAGAAGAGCGGGCTGGACGTGTGCAAGGAACTGCGAGCCAAGGGGTATACCATGCCCGTGGTGATGCTGACCGCCCGGGGACAGGAAATCGACAAGGTGGTCGGCCTCGAACTGGGGGCCGACGATTACGTTACAAAGCCATTCAGCATCCGGGAATTGCTCGCTCGCGTCAAGGCGGTCCTGCGCCGAATCGAGGGCCGGAACCAGGGCATTGAACAGTATCGCTTCGGCAATATCGAATTGGATTTTGTGAAGCACCAGGCGAGCCGGAATAAACGCCCTCTCGATCTCTCCACCAAGGAATTCGAGCTTCTGAAATACTTCGTTCAACACCGCGGCGAGACGCTGAGTCGCGACCGGCTCCTGGATGATGTCTGGGGCTATGATCAATATCCCACCACTCGGACCGTGGATAATCATGTCGCGAAAGTGAGACAGAAAATCGAAGACAAACCGTCGGAGCCAAAGTTCATCATTACGATTCACGGGACCGGCTACAAGTTCTTGGGTTAACCCCTCTCCACATCCTTGCCCCCCCTCCGGCATGATTCCCGTGGCCGGCGGATCTCGAAACGGACCGCTTCGCCGCCTTGGTGAGGCGGCCACTGGTTAAAGTGAACTCCTCGCATCACTTCAAACCCCGCAATCATTGGACCCGAAAAATAGAAATTCAGCTCACCTCTCAGAATTCCTGTTGGATGCCAAGCGATTTCGTGAGCCGAAGCCCGGCAAATTGTCCACATACTGTGCCCACTGCTTTTCGGAGAAGGAGGCCTGATGAGCCTGGGGAGAGAACCGATCAAATGAAGAAGACGAGACAAAAAGTTACAAAGGTTTTTTCTCATTGTTGAAACAATCCGAAATTTTCTTCGTCTAATCCAATGAACTCACATACGACCCAGGGACCTTGATCAGCCATCGCGGTAGTTCAGATCGCCGATTGAGGATGTAAGAACCTCGCGCAGTGTCATCGGTATAAGGTTAGTTTTGAACGGCGAACCGGAGCAACAACATCTCTTCCGATCGGAAATTCAGAAATGCTCCACGAAGGAAGGGGGTGATCGAACCGGACAGGCGCACTGTAGGAGGTGAAACACTGGCTCTGAGCCAAAGGGCTCATTTGGAAAGTTAACTGGATGTGAAGGGAGAAAACAAAATGACAAAGCAAATGAAGTGGAAGATCTCAGTCCTGACTCTGGCCACTCTTTTAGTGGCGAGCGTTCCAGCTTTCGCGAAGGACTCCGTCGATATCACCGTGAACCAACCCCTGTCGCTGAATGGCTCTCAAGTGGCTCCAGGCGATTATAAGGTAAGCTGGGTGACACACAGCCCGGATGCCACTGTGACCTTCAAGCACGAAACCAAAGTCGCCGCAACCACCAGCGCGCGGCTCGTGGATCGGGATAGCAAGTACTCCACGACTGAGGTCGTTTCTCGAATTAACGCCGACGGGACTCGAACTCTCATTGAAATTCGTCTGGGTGGAACCAAGCAGGCCCTGGTGTTTGAACAATGAATTGAGTCCATGGGAGGGAGGTCTCAAGGGCTAGCTTTGCTCCAAGAATGAGAGTCTCCCTCCAATAAAGTTTAGGTGCACAAGTCTCGAATGAAGTGCCGACGGAGGAGGCTGCCCCTGTTTCCTCCCTCCCCGGATTCTTCTGTGTCAGGAGATTTCGAGAGGGGATGGTTAATGCCTTCACGGGACCCATTTCCCCCAAGGCATTGAACATCAATCAATCCTTTGTGGGCCCTGTTTTTCTCTCGTAACCACCCTTCTTGCGGGGCTTCGGTGAGATGCTCCGCTTTTCTTTCGTTCATGCAGCCTGACCCGAATTCCGAAGTTTCCCCGTCACCGCAAATCAGTCATCCCCTCGCGGAAATGGGTTGAGGTTGCCCCCTACTCCGGTCTTCATTTCAAAGCGGATCCATTGCCGCGCCGTCAAACTTCTCCTGTTGTGGACAGGAGAGTCAGCCAGCAGACAGGAGGCTCGCGCTCACATGAAAGACGTGTGGTTAAACGGTGGGGAAGACCAGCGAAAGTTTGATATAATGCCATGCAGGGTCCGCGCAAGGTGCATGCGTGGTTTAGTGGTACGACGACTTCATTATTCAGAGGTGGCATCCATGGCATGTCCTTTCTTCTTTCCCTTGGAACCGATGGACCGAAGGCGCTGGCCAGGTCGCCCCGAAACCCCTTTAGGGGAGGCTTTTTCCGGGGAATGCCGGACCATCGGAAAGACTCCGATGGTTCCTGACGATTCGATTCAAAAGGAGCACTGCAATTTTGGTTATCCTGATGACTGCCCTTACTTTCCAAAACAACACCCGTACCAGGCGATTCGTTTTGCGATCATTCATGATAAGAACGAAAAGATTGTGGCCAGCTACATCATGGAGAACAACCATCAACCGCATCGGCATGGCGAATTGATCTTCAACACCTCCAGCCGGCAGATCGAAAACCCGCATTCAAACCCGATCGTCCATCGTCAGTCCCTATGTTACTTTGAAGCTTTTCTTAAGAAGAAAGAGGCGGTCCAACAGTGTCCCGGAGAGTAACGGCTTGGTCGGCAGACACGGTGTGAAGCCAAAGAAACCGACCGTGGGCAAACCGGCCCAAGTTCCCATCCACCTCAACAAAGTCATTTAATGCTGCCCACATCCCATGCGTGAGAAGAAAATCTTCACCTACCAGGAAGCCAAGCAGTTGATCCCTTACGTCTGGAAAGTGACGGACAATGCCTTCCAGCAAATCAACGGGGTGACAGAAGAATTACGGACTGCCGGGGCCGCCGGCGAGCATCGCGCGGAACTGGAAGAACGCTACGAGATCATCGTCACGACCTGGGCGGAACAAATGAAGAAGCTCGGGTGTGAGATTAAGGGGCTCTGGCTCGTCGATTTTGACAATGGCAAGGGATATTACTGTTGGAAATATCCGGAAAAGGCACTGGATCACTACCACACCTATGAAGAGGGGTTCTCAGGGCGAATGAAAATCAATTGACCGGTTTTGCCCTTGTGACGATTCTCTTCTTCTCCCGCCCTCCGGCCGAAAGCTCCTTCATTCAGGGCCGGCTCCCATCCGCCAGACCACTATTT
>JBAVHJ010000430.1:0-2230 GCA_049685715.1 Terriglobia bacterium
GCATTGGGATCGGTCACACTCGTGGTGCTTATTTCGACCATAGCGTTGTGTGTACTGCTCCTGTTGAAGGACCGGATGGGGGCGGTGCAACTAGTGGCAGCTTCCGTGGGTGCAGGAATTTTAACGACCACAATCAAGGACTACATTGATCGGGCTCGCCCTGAGGTCGTTACACAGCTCGTCGAGGTTTCGGGCTTGTCCTATCCCAGCGGTCACTCGCTGGCGGCCGCATCCCTCTATTTGTCCATAGCCATTCTTGTGTGCCGGCATCTTCAAAGAACCGGGCATCAAATCGCGATTCTGGCGATGACGGTTGGGATCATACTGCTGGTGGGAATGACTCGCATCTACCTCGGAGTGCATTACCCAAGCGACGTCGCCAGTGGCATATCGCTTGGGGCGGCCTGGGCGCTTTTGTTGGCCGGGTGCTTTTCGTTTTTCCCTGATCCCAAGATCGCCCGCCCCAGGCAATAGTTCTCTGGATCGTGCGCTGCGCTTCCATTGTGACTCCTGAACATTAGTGCAGCCTCGGATGGAGAGCAGGCGCAGCTGCGAAGGCTTCACAACCCTCTTTCTTCATCGCGCCCCCGGCGGCTCTTGGGCGGTTGGAATTCCGACCAGGTGGCGATAGAACGCAACGGCCCGGTTGACCGAGGAAGACTCATTTCCCGCGATCAGCCCGTTGGCATTCTTTCCTGTGCGCACGATGCTGTAGTAGCGCCAGACGCTATCCGACTCGCGATCCAGGAAGTACATCGACTGCAGGTCACCGGGGTGAAGGATAGGGATGAGGAAATAGCGCATCGTGCTGACGTTCTCCACATCGAAGACGAGTCGCCTGGCCGAAGCCTCTACAATGTGCATTCGGTAGATGGCCTTGCCAGAAAGGTTGTCGACCTGTTCGAAGTACAGCACCTTGCCTTCCTTCATCTCATCGGACGTAAAGTCTCCGCGGCGTCGACCGGACTGCAAACCGGTCAGAGCATAGGCATCCACAATCAGCGTTCGCCACTGCTTGTGAGTGGTCGACCAGTAGCGCATGCCCGCGAGTTCTGAAATTGCTCCTATGTGGCGGAGCAAGCCCCCAGCTTCCGAGGTATGGGGAAATCGCGCGGCTATCGTCACCAACGTCGTAAAGCCCCGATCAGCCCAACCGGTACATGCGGGCGGTTTCCAGTCCGGGCCGAGGTCAGACTTGCTCCACGATTTCACGATGGCCAAATCATCCAAACCCGGATAGACCGGAATGAGCTCATCTCCGCATGGTGGCTGCGGTCCTAGCTGAGACTCAACATCAATGAGCCGTCCCGCCTGCAGGGCAGGGGGAGAAAGCTGGAGGCGATTTGCCTCTTGGGGTGAATTTATCGCGGGCAATACCAAGAGGAGCGCCGAGACAATTAGCGCATCCCGGAACCGGGACAGTTTGTCCTTTACTAGCATTGCCTGCTCGATTCCAACTCCTGAGGATCGCGAATTGTCGTAGATCGTCGAAAGCTCACAGACCCGCAAATCTTCCAAAGGGCTATGAGTCCAGTGAGAGAACTCAAAGAGAGAGAGCCTGGACACGTCTAGGTGTCTGGACGAGAGCCAAAACCATTGTTTCGTTCTGATGTCACACCTGTCTGGTCAAAACGGACCATACGATGCGTACGCCACGTTGACGATCTCGTTGGGATTTTTGAACCTAACACACGGGACGGTCTGTCTCGGCTCAGGGCGGCCCGGCAGCACGCCCCCCTCGTCGCGGAATCACCGGCGATTTCCCGGGGAGGATACGGACCCTGTGAACGCGCTTGGCAGTCTGCATTTAGATTCCGGGGAGATGGTCAATTGTGCTCAGACCTCAGAGACCCACCGAGATTAATAAAGAGATAGCCCACGCTCGCAATCCAAGCTTCGCGAGGGCCGAGGTGGAATATGAAGACCAGCACGAAGGACAAGTTAAAAGGCAGCTTCCACGAAATGAAGGGAACGATCAAGGAAGAGGTCGGAAAAATCACGAATGACCGCGATCTGAAAGCCGAAGGGAAAGCCGAAAAGAAGGAAGGCAAAGTTCAACAGAAGATAGGCCATGCTAAAGAAGCCGTCGCAGATTTGAAAGACAAGCTAACAGAGTTGAAGACTGGATAGGCCATTTATCGGATCTGCAAAGTGGAACGAGCCATCGAAAACCAAACGAATCAACGTCGAACCGGAGAGGAGAGAAATAGTGCCACAAACAGTGTTGGAA
>JBAVHJ010000431.1:0-3548 GCA_049685715.1 Terriglobia bacterium
GGCCTCGGGCTGGATCGACGAGAGGGACAGGATGGAAATGAAACTCTCTTTGCCGGCGCTCCCTTTGGGCAAGGTCTATCCCTACTTGAAACAGCTTCGAAGCCAGGGGTACCTCACTTCCGCGAAATGGTTGGATCGCGTGCCGAGTGTGAGCGGAGAAGGGCACTTGCAATTGCTGGTGACGGGCGACCTGGATCATCCGGATGTGACCGGGACCATGGCCCTGGCCGGCACGCGGATTCAACTCGCCGGCCTCTCCACACCACTTCAAAACGTGGAGGGTCAGGTGGTGCTGAAGGACAAGGTGGTTTGCGCGCACGAATTTTATGACAAGGCCCTCTGCGCGGAACGGTTTTTAGGATTCTTGGGCGATTCCCCCTTCGAGCTTGAAGCGGTCATGGATCCCAGGGAGTTCTCGCTGCTCGCCTTGCACCTTAGGTCTCCTTCCATGGATCTGCGCCGTTACGGGGAGTTCGCGTCTGCACGCTGGATTGATCGTGTCGATCTGCCGATTGTGGGACAGATCAAGGAGGTCGAGGGGGTTGCCAACATTCAGCTGGAATATCCGGCCGGCAGTGGGCGACGTGCCAGTCCAACCCTCGGACCGGGCGCTCAATCGTCAGGACTGGATGGCGAATCCGGGGCCGGCGACGATCCTGTCTTTTTGAAAGAAGCGGGCGGGCTTCCCGAGTTTTCGCTGCAGATGCGAAATCTCCGGAATGTCAATGCCGTTCTGTCCAATCTTGCATTGCCGCTTACGGGTTTCTCCGGCGGGCTGACTTATAGTGGCGATCGGCTCAGGTTTCATCGTCTGGAGGGGTCTGTGGGAGACTCCACCATAACGTTGGATGGCGGCGTTGAGCAGTTGAATGAATTGGGGGAGCGATGGAGTCTCAACGCGCAAATGGTGGCCGCGTTTCCGCAAATGTCCATGTTATTGCCCTCGCCCTGGAAGGATCAGGTCGCCGCAAAGGGGCAGTTCCCGTTCACCCTGTCAATCCAGGGAGAGAGACACGACCAGCTTGAAGTTCGCGCCGAGGCGCGCTCTCCGGAATCAACGGAATTGAAGCTCCGCAATACATTCGAAAAACCCGCGGGCACTCCCAGTCAACTCTCTCTCAACGGGATCTGGAAGAACCAGTCCTTCACCATCAGTGACGGTAGACTCAACCTGGGCGATCTTCCTCTGGCCGTTCATGGATCATTGGACTTTTCGGGTTCTCAGGGGACACAAATGGCCCTCACTGCCACGATGGACCAGTTCGCTCCCGTCACGACCCTCTTGAAGTTCGTCAAGCTGCCGGAAACCCCTTTGAGTTTTCGCAGCGGGTCGGCCTCCGGGTCGGTCACGCTTTCGGGCAGTCTGTGGGATCCGCAATTGAATTCGACTTTGAGACTTGCAGATGTCTCGGTGGATGGGATGCCCTGGGGACCCACCAGTCTTACCGGAGATCTGACGGCCGGGACCAACGGCGTTTCTGCCCGGGATTTCCTGGCGATTGTCAATAAAGTCCCCATGCGCGTGACCGGATCCTTGAATCTCAACGGATCTCAACCCAATCTGACCGCGGAAGTGGACAACCTCAATCTCGACGCCCTGGTGATCACCCTCGCCCGCATGTCGCCGGGGCAGGAATCCCATCTCACAGAGTCCCCGGGTAACGCCATAGCCATCGATGTGAAGGCTTCGAGCGGAGTGTTTTTCCATCAGCCCATCAAGAACTTTCGGGGCCATGGGAGTTGGAAGGCGGGCGTCTTCCAGTTGGATCCGATGGAGGTGGCGGCAGGCGGGAGTACGAGTATTGCTACCCTCACCTGGGACTCGCGGACGAATGAGGAACATTTGAAGTTTGAATCGAAGGACGTGCCCATGGGAGTGTTCCTCGACGAGGTGCTCGATATCCAGATTCCGGTGGAGGGAAAGCTTACGGTGGTGGCGGATTTGACGACCCGCAATGCCGATCCGAAGAATCTGCTGGCGTCGCTGGTGGGCAAGGCGCATTTTGAGGCTTCCCAGGGGACCCTCCATTATGCCGGCCTGCCGCAGCGCCTCCTTTCGATGGCGACCCTGGTGCACGAAGGGTTGTTCGGCTTTAACCTGGGGCGAATCTTTCAAACCATCGATCCCCCTCAGTTCAAGCGTTTCAATTCCTGGTCCGCGGACGTCACGTTCTCGCCGGACGGTTCGGCACGGCTGGAGCACAGTGATTTCAAATCTGAATTGTTTGATTTGACCGCCACCGGGACGGTCAATACCTCGACCGAAGAAATGATCATCAACGTCAAAGGATCCCTGCCCGAGATTCCACGGGGATCAAATTTTCTGGCCCAGATTTTCGGACGAATCTCCATCCGTGACCTTTACCGGAATGTGGCCGATATGACACTCTTGATGGTGGGCCAGCGCAAGAGGATAAAGCCCCGCCGATACAACTTTGAATTCAAATTGACCGGCAATTTGGAGGGAATCAAATCGATTGAAGATTTTCACTTTGTCCATTGAGTGCTTCGCGGCCTGGAAGAACATGGAGAACGGTCACAACGCCGGGGCTGGAATCGACATCCAAGAGGGAAGCAGGAGGAGCACATGAAACGATTAAGAAAAAGACATTGGAAAAGGGCCTGTTCGCTGATTCTTTTTGCGGCGGTCCTGTTTAGTACGTTACAACTCATCGCAGCCACTGAAGATGATCTGGCGAGGCTAAAGCCCGGGATGACCAAGGATATCGTTGTCCAGACCCTGGGGAAACCGGATTCGAAAGGGGAGAAAAAGGGCGAAGACCCCTGTAGCTGGTTCATCTATAAGAATGTCGGTCACTACAAGTACGTTCAGATCTGGTTCGATTGCCAGGATAAACTGGTGGGCATCGACAAGGCGTCGAAGTGAGGCCGGCTTGAAGAGATTTGAACTTGAACAGATCTCTGGCTTAAAACAGTTGTCAGTTGTCGGTTGCCAGTTGTCAGAGGAAGTCACCAGAAGCCAGAGGCCGGAAGCGAGAAGCCGGAGATTGGTAGTCGGAAGTCAGAAGTCGGAGGTCAGAAGTCAGAGGGCGAAGGTCACGAAGTGACTGAGAAGCCTTTCGATTTGAACTTGGAACTTTGAACCTTGAACTTGGAACTTTGAACTGGTTCTTTTAGACCTTGGACTTTGGACCTTGGACCTTGGACTTTGAACTAGGTCGGGTTGCTTTCCATGCGAAAAATGATCGTGGTGGGAGGCGGGCTGGCAGGATGCGAGGCGGCCTGGCAAATCGCAACCCAACTGGATGCGTGCGGTGCCGGCCCGTCTGCGTGTGTCGAGTTGTGGGAAATGCGTCCCCGGGTGACGACTCCGGCGCATCGGACGGATCGGCTGGGCGAATTGGTCTGCAGCAACTCGCTGAAAAGCGACGCCGAGTTCTCCGCCCCCTGGCTGCTGAAGGAGGAATTGCGGCGGCTGAATTCTCTGCTGATTGCGGTGGCCCATGAGACCCGTGTTCCGAGCGGCCACGCCTTGTCGGTCGATCGCGATGGGTTTGCGGCCCTTCTGACGGAACGGATTTCAGGGC
>JBAVHJ010000432.1:0-3844 GCA_049685715.1 Terriglobia bacterium
GAAGAGGACTTTCTGGAGACGCTCAATGCGGTTTCTTTGACGGATTTTTCAGATTTCTGGAAACGGAATATCGCCTCCACAGCAGAGTTGGACTACAACCGGTATCTGAGGACGGCCGGACTCTTTCTGGACGCCCATCATGCTCAGCCTTCCCCTTATGCGGGGATTTCCTCAATGGAGAATTCCGATCATGTCGTGGCCATACAAGACGTCCTACCGGAAACCCCGGCCGCACGGGATGGATTAAGTGCGGGAGATGTCGTTCTTGCGGTGGATGGGGAACGGGTGAATCAGAAGTCCCTGGAATCGATTTTGAAAGAGAAGAAGGTCGGGCAAAAGGTAAAAATTACGATCTACCGGGAGAATCGCTTGCTTAATATAGACGTCACGCTGGGTTCCCATGAAGAGGTGACCTATTCCATCCAGGAATTGAACAATCCGACTGAATTGCAAAAGAAGATTCGAGTCGGTTGGCTGGGAAAGCTACCGGATTCAAAGGAGCCGAAACGAGAGTTGCATGCGGAGGAGGGTGAGCGTGGATCCGCGTCCGTATCGTCAAGGCTTCGGAAATCCTACCCCGCCGCTGCGGCAGCCTTGAGTTTTGCACTGAACCCGATGGCGTAAGGGCAGAAAATATTGGCTCGTTTGACGCGGTTTTGATGTGGGCCGGTAAGGTAATAGGCATTAATCTTGAAATGGTAGTCATCCGCAGTGCCCGCCAGAGAACCATCAGCGGTATAACCCCAGGCTTGCGACCGTTTCTTGTCGTTGACCTCGAGGATCGCATAGATGGTGTTGGACTGCATGTCGCTGATGTCGGTGAGGCTGGGTTGGGAGACGCCTTTCAGTTCGCCCCAGCCGGTGTGAGAATGGAAATCACCGATAACGGAGAGGTGCGGCATGTTCTTCAAGAAGCTCTCCATCCGTTTCTGTGCACGCGTGTTTTTTCGGACGCTCAAATGGGTGCGACTGGCGGTTTGATGAGGGAGCGCATGCTCTATAATGAACATGCCGTTTTGATCTCGATACCCGATAAGGAGTCCGTAGGTTTCTTTCTTGTAGACTTCAATGGCCGAGATCAGCAGACCCCAGAAGGCATTCGCCGAGATGTAGGCCTCGATTCTCTCGGGAGGTCGAATCGGCGCGACAACGGATTTCGTCTTTTTGACCTCAGTGCTCACGGGTAACGGCCCTCAATAATGACGAAGAGCTTTTTCAAGTAGCAGGAATTTGGGATGCCCTTATAGCATAAAAAGGAAGGCCTGCGAAGTGAAAATTTTTGAAGTGGGGGAGAGCTCGTTTTGTGTTGAATTTGGGCCCGGGATTGACCCTCGCGTCAACCAGGAAGCCCTCGATCTAGCCTCCCATTTGGAGCGACTGAAGTGGCCCGAGTGCCTTGAAATTGTCTCCGCCTACTCTTCTGTGACTATTTATGTGAATCCATTAAGAATCAATAGGATGGATCTTATAAG
This sequence comes from Terriglobia bacterium, assembly GCA_049685715.1. Lineage (GTDB taxonomy): Bacteria > Acidobacteriota > Terriglobia > JAIQFV01 > JAIQFV01 > JAIQFV01. The sequence goes on from JBAVHJ010000432.1 coordinate 1,473, forward strand.
TCGACTCAAAAGAATCGTTGATTTGGGATCGAAGGAGTCCCCAACCACACCGCGATCCCATAAAGTGCCGGTCGTATACGGAGGGGCGTTTGGTCCAGACCTTGAAACAGTGGCTGAGATGAACGGGGTTTCCGTGGAGGAAGTAGTCAGGACTCACACGGGTACCGGATTCAGGGTGTACATGTTGGGATTCATGCCAGGGTTTCCCTACTGCGGGATCGTTCCTGCGACCATCCGCGCCCCGAGGCTGCCTTCCCCGCGCACGCGAATCCCCGCGGGCTCAGTAGGTATTGCAGGAGCTCAGACGGGCATCTACCCAATGGAGAGTCCGGGGGGCTGGCGTCTTATCGGGCGCACTCCCCTCATACTCTTTGATCCCAGGGCAAGCGAAGGAGCCATGTTCCGTTTCGCGCCCGGTGATTCCATCGAATTCTATTCCATTTCAAAAGAGGACTATCATGGCTGGACGAATTGACTTGAATTGCGACATGGGTGAAAGCTTTGGCGCATGGAAGATGGGCACGGACGAGGCGATCATGCCATTCATTACCTCTGTCAACATTGCTTGTGGATTTCATGGTGGAGATCCCGATACCATGCGCCGTACCGTCGAAAGCGCTTTGCGGCACGGTGTGGCGGTGGGGGTGCATCCCGGATTTCCGGACCTCATCGGTTTCGGGCGGAGAGACATGAACGTCACGCCGGAAGAGGCGAGGAATTTCGTTTTATACCAGGTGGGAGCGCTTTCAGCTTTCGTCCGGGCGCAGGGCGGGAGGCTTTCGCATGTGAAACCGCATGGTGCTCTCTACCACCGCGCGGCGCGCGACGCTCAGCTTGCCAGTGCCATCGCGCTGGCGGTCAAAGAGTTTGACCCCTCGCTTATCTTCATCGGTCTGGCCAACTCTGAACTGGTCCATTCCGGAGAGCGGATCGGGCTGCGGGTGGCGAGTGAAGTTTTTGCGGACCGCACGTATCAGTCCGATGGTTCGCTGACTTCTCGAAGGCTCCCCCAGGCGATGGTGAAGGACCCGCGCGAAGCGGCTGCCCGCGTCGTCCGCATGGTGCGCGAGGGAAAAGTGAAAACCCTTGACGGTCAGGATTACTCCGTTCGTGCGGACACGGTTTGCATCCATGGGGACACACCGGGCGCCTTGGAGTTTGCTCATACGGTCCGCCAGGAGCTTGAAGAGGCGGGAATTGAGATTGGTTCACTGTGAGTGGGGGCCGCCCCTTAATTTATGCCTGCAGTGATAGAAGTGCTCAAACCGGGGATGTTGACGACCATCCAGGACCTGGGCCGGACAGGTTTCCAGAAATTTGGAGTTTCGGTTTCCGGCGCGATGGATTTTTTTTCGCACCGGGTTGCTAATCGCCTGGTGGAAAATGAGGAACACGCGGCCACGTTCGAATGCACCCTCCTTGGACCCTCCCTCCAGTTCTTGGCTGACGCCACCCTGGCTGTTACCGGGGCTGACCTCCCTCCCCGTCTGGATGGTGTGGAGGTCACAATGTGGCAGTCCTTTGAAGTGAGGCGCGGGAATGTCCTGAGTTTTGGGGAGTGTCGCCGTGGATGCCGTGCGTATATGGCCGTTGCGGGGGGCATCGATGTGCCCCTGGTTCTTGGCAGCCGGTCCACTCACACACGCACCCGTCTGGGTGGGTTCGAAGGGCGATCTCTCAGAAAGGGGGATATCATCTCATCCTTTGAGAAGGCTGGATCCCGACCCCCACGCCGCTTTCATTCCCCTTTTCCAGAAAGGATCCTGACCTCCCGAACGCTTCGATTTCTTTTCGGGCCTGACATGGACCGCTTCCAGCCCTCCTCAATTGAAGATTTCCAGGAACAAGTGTACCGCGTCTCCGGCAACTCCGACCGCATGGGAATTCGATTCGAAGGCAAAGCACTGGCCCATCGCGGAGGCGCTGAGATCGTATCCGACGCAGTCCCTTTCGGATTGATTCAGATTCCTGCCAACGGCCAGCCCATTGTTCTCGCCGCCGACCGCCAGACCACGGGAGGGTATTCGAAGATCGGAGTCGTGATCACCGCCGACTTCCCGGTCCTTGCCCAGTTAAAACCCGGTGATGAAGTCCACTTTCAGTCCGTCGTGCTCAGAGAATCGCTACAACTTCTAAGCTCGATCGAAGCGGCCATTTCGGCTGGATATTCGATCGAAGGTGGAGCAGGCGCGAGCGATTCTGCCTGAATGGGTGTAGGCGCAATTCGGAATTCAGTTTAAGAAAGCACTTTCCTTGAGCGGGCAGTTTTGTTAGATTTGTGACGTAGTTTCCCCCGATCTATTCCCCCCGTATTTTCTTTCCCCCCTCAAACCCTTATGTGTTCCAGCATTGGGATTCACATCCTGCAGGCG
>JBAVHJ010000433.1:0-9509 GCA_049685715.1 Terriglobia bacterium
GTTCATTGGCCTACTTCGACCCTGCAAAGACCAGTGTCGCGGTTAGGATCGAGAACAACTTGCTGGAGGCGAATCCCGGCAGCACGGAGACCCTGGCCCGGATTGGAGACATCTATGCCGATCGTGAGCTCTTCCCCCAGGCCGCCCCATTCTGGGAGCGCATTCCTCGCGTCGCCCCCGGAGAATCCAGCGGCTACCTGGAAGCTGCCACGATCTATTGGGACTACTTCGATTTTGACAATGCGCTTCGCCTGCTCGCGGAGGGGCGGAAGAAACTGGGTAACGAGGACCTCTTTGGTTATGAGGCCGGCGCCCTTTACGAAAGCAAGCGAGATTATTCACGGGCGATTCACGAATACGTGAGAAGCGCTCTCGCCGCAGGCGGGGAATCTCCCGCGCAGAGCCGACTGCTCGAACTCGCCCGCCGGTCGGGATTCCGGGACCTCGTGGATCGGGAAACGAGCGAATTAGCGTCCTCCACCGGACTTTCCTCCTCTTCAGTTTCGCTTCGGGTCCGCGTGTTGGAGGCGCAGAATCGCAAACAGGAGATGGCAGATTTTCTGGAATCGGTGGTAAGCCGGGCGACCACGATCGAGCAAGCCGCTGACATTGAGACTCTGGCTCAGCAAAGATCCCTCGAAACAGTCCGCCAACACGCGCTTGAGAAAGAGGCGGCACTGGCGACCGACCCGGTGACGCGCCTCCAGATGCGTTACACGCTGGTCCGATTGTACGAGAGTCGCAAGGATTTGGCATCGGCGCAAAGGAATGTCGAGGCACTGTACCACGAGAACCCCAGGATTCTGGGCGTCGTTCGCGCCACGGTGGACTTCTATTGGCGGGCCAAACTGTATCCCCAGGGGATCGCGGTGTTGCGGCAGGCAGCCCGCGATGCCTACCCCGAACTCGGCAAGCAGTTTACGTTCGAAGCAGCCCGCAAGTCCACGGAGGCACGATTGTTTCAAGAAGCGCGGGACCTGCTTGCCCAGCTTCTTAAGGATTCCCCTTTTGACAGCCAGTACCTCGCCGCCACGGCGGACACTTATGCACAAGCGGGCGACTCTCAAGGCTTGAAGCAGTTCTACCTCGAGAAGATCGCGCTCCTTCGCAATGCCCCGTTTTCAGCCGATGAGCGCAAGACGAGGGTCGCGACGCTTCGCCGTGGATTGATCCCTGCACTCACGCGCCTGGAGGACTACACCGGGGCGGTGGACCAGTACATCGAATTGATCAACAGTTTTCCGGAAGACGAAGGGTTAACGACGGAGGCGGCCCTTTACGCGGGGCGGTACAAACGCCAGACGCAACTCGTGGATTTCTACGGCAAGACGATCCAGCAGTCACCCAAGGACTTTCGCTGGCCCATGGCCCTCGCACGGATCCAGGCCAGCCTGGAGAACTTCCCCGCCGCCATTGATTTTTATGCCAAGGCCATCACGATCCGACCGGATCGCGTCGACCTGTTTATGGCCCGAGCGGGTCTCGAAGAGCGTTTGATGCGTTTTGATGACGCCGTCGGTGACTACGAGCACCTTTACCAATTGGCGTACAAGGATCCCAAGTGGATGGAAAAAATCGCCGAGGTCCGCGCCAGGCAAAGCAGAGCGGACGAGGCGGTGGCCGCTTTGAAAACCGCTTTGATTGATGGTCGTCCCGAGCGAGCCGACAAGTACTTTGACGCGGCACGTCGCCTGGAGTCCTGGGGTCTGCTGACTGAAGCCCGCACGTTTGCGGAACAGGGAGTTAATTCCGCGGGTAGCGATCTGCTCGCAACGACCGAAAATCACGCCGGAGCCGCTCTCTATACTCGCATCATGACCCGGCTTCGGCAGCAGGAAAAGGCCTATGCCACTTTACAGAGTGGGCTCTCCAGCGCGTCTTCAGCCCTGGAGGTCCTCAAGGAGCAGGTGGCCCGGCAATCCATTGCCGCGGTCACTGACCGCGCGTGGCGCCAGCGAGCTCAGGAAATCCGCATTGAGAATGCACGAACCGGCATGGGAGCGGCCCTGATCGAAATGGGAAAGACGGTGGCTCGCTATTTTACCCCTGAGGAAAAATCTTCGTTCGTGCAATTTGCTCAAAAGCTGCGTGGCCCGATGAGCCTGGAGGATGTGGGGACTTTCGCTCTCCCCCTTGTGCAAAGCGCCGGCCTCGCGGACCTCGAAGCCGTCTGGCGTTATGAACGGATGATGAAGGCTGATGAGCCATCCGCCGGCCTCATCGGACATATGCACCCCCACGTGGAGCTTCAGCGTCGGCGGTTGAAATTCACAGACCTGGGAAAACAGCTGGAACGCTTCGCTCCCCGCCTTGAGAAGGAGCAACGTCCCTCCGTCTTGTTGACTGCAGCCGCTGCTTATCGTTCTGCGGGGGATGTGGAAAATGAATTGCGAGTTCTGACTCAAGCTTCGCCTGCCTACATGAGCCGTGATATTCAAAATCGCTTTCTGGAGTTGCTGTTGACCCGGCGGCCCGTAGAGTTGGTGGCGATGGCATCGGACTGGAGCCCCTGGGGACAGCAAGCCGCCGATTTCGGAGTGGCCCATGGGGAGTTGGCGCTTGCGCACGCGGTCGTTCTTGCGCGCGGCCAGCCCCGTCCTGCGGTCTGGTCGAAGGCCTTCCACGCATTGATCGGCCTGTATTTTGCGGAGCCCGCGCCCGGGGTGACCAAGGAATTCCTCGAGGCATTGGGGGACCAAACGATTGGCGAACGCCTGGGGAGAGCTGTGAATCGAAACGATCAGCTTGCCGGGGACCTCTGGTTTTATTACGGGTCGCGTTTCGGCGAATACCTGGGTGTCACCAAACAGCCCCGCGCAGAAGACTTTCTCCCCTCAGAATTGGAACAGAGCCCTGCCACTGCGTCCGGATATCTGGCCCTGGCCGACTATTATTCGGAGAGCGGAAACACGCGCGCTGCCATTGGCGATTACAACCACACTCTCGAGCTGGCTCCGGGCCGCGCCGATGTGCATGACCGCCTCGCCTTGTCCTACTACAAACAAGGCGCTCGAGGCGAGGCCATCGCGCAGTGGAGGCAGGCCTACTTCACCCTGTCCAGCCAGGTAAATAGTTCTCGTGTTCCGGAAAGTTTCTGGGGTGATTTCGCGCGCACCTGCGATCATCTGCGGACGCGCCGGCTCCTGGCCGATTTGAAACCCGATGTGGACGCGCTCCTGCGCGCTTACCTCCATCGCAATGGGACCTACCGTTCTAACGCGCTGCTGCACAGCGCGTACCTGGCCGTTGGCGAACCGGTAGCGGCGACCGCCTGGCTCCTCGAGCTCGCCTCCGCAGCTCCGAATCCGGCCGCCGTGCTGGCCGACGTAGCCAATGTACCCTGGATCCCGCTGGCCCAGCGCGCTCCCGTTTACCAGCGCATTCTGGAGGCGAAGCAGAATGCCCTGGGCAAGTCCGAAGGCTTCGAGCGGGACAACACCCTGGAAGAGTTGCGCTCCTGGCAAATACGATGGCTGAAATATTTGATCCAGAGCAAACAATTTGCACAGGCCGGTGACTTCATAACCTCCCTCCCCGAGGACATGCAAAAGGCAAGAGCTGTGGACCTGGTGCCCCTTGAACTCCAAGTGGCGGCGAAATTGGGCACCTTGGACACGAAGATCGCCACCTTTCGATCCGATCCCGCGAGTGCTCCCCCGTCTGACCTCTTGCGAACCTCCGCTCGACAGCTTTTTGAAGGAGGAGACAAGCAATCCGCCCGCAAGGTCCTCGAGTTTGTCTTCGCCCGTGAAATCGACGAACACCGGCTCGTGGCGACCAATTTTCTCGGGCTCGCCGAGATTCGCCTTGCCGCCGGTGACACCGCGGGGGCCGTGGAATTGTTAAGACGCCTGGTCGTGGTGGTGGGGAACCCGTTCGAGAATCTGGATCCTGCCGCGGCGCTGCTCGAAAAGAACGGCCACGCCGCAGAGGCCGTCGAATTTCTCGATCAACTGGTGAAAGCAACTCCCTGGGAGCCGTCCTTCCGGTTGCGCCTCGCAAAAGCGAAAATCGCTGCCGCCCAGGAGGTCAACTCGGCCCGCGATACGCTTGTGAAGATTGCATCCGGCATGGAATCTCCGTATAGCATCCGGGTCGATGCCGTGGCGGCGCTTGCCGGCGCTCGGCCCGGTGCTGAATTCGGAAGTGGGGAGCTAAAATTACTTGCGGGGGATGTTCATGCGATCTCTCCCGCCTCGGCGGACCAGCCATTTTTCTACGACGCCCGCTTGAAGGCGGCGGAGAATCAGGCCGATTCCCGGCTTAAACTCGAGTTACTCCAGAAAGCCCTCGCTGACACTCCTGCACGGGATACGGCCCGAATTCCTTTGTTCAACGCAGCGTCGCGCCTGCATGCAGATGAATATGCTCTTGCAGCGGTTGAACAACTCTTGCGCGGGCAGCTTCTCCTTCGCACACCCGCTGGCGAGAACACGGGGGAGGACGAGATCATTAGTTCAGAGGAAAGCGAGACCGGCCAGGACGAGGCCCCGTCGCCGACTACCGTTTCGAACAAGCTTCCTCTCCAGCAACAGGCGCAGATCGTTGAGTCGGTTGCGGATGCCATGGTCCGGCTCGGTCGCCTCAAAGAAGCGCTTCCCTACCTGGAGCTATCGAAGAAACTGGAAAAGACTGCCCCACGCCGAAAGGAGATCAGCGGAAAGATCTCCGATGTCAAGAGCCGGCTACGGCGCGAACAACTCAACTTGGCCCGACAGCCGATTCTTCATGAGGGGCTGGACCAGGATCGACAGGTACGCCCGCGGGTCGTCGTACGCGCTGTAGCGCCCGCCAAAGCCACTGGGAAAAGGGGGTAAGAGACCATGAAACGCACAATCGTATTCCTGCTCACCGGCGTCGTTTGTATCGGACTGAGCTGGGCCGCTTACCAAGCGACAGCCCCCGAAGAAGCCCCGCTTTCTCGCTATGTCCCCTCCGGCGCATTGCTCTATCTTCAGGCGAAGGATTTCTCTTCCCTCCTCGCCGGCTGGAATGCGTCGCCCCAGAAACAACGCTGGATGAAAAGCAGCAACTACGAGGTGTTTTCCCGGTCGCGTCTTTTTCTGCGCCTTAAGGATGCGAGCAGTCAATTTACGACTGCGGCGGGAATTCCTCCGGATGGAAGTTTTCTCTTACAGGTGGCGGGGAGACAGAGCGTGCTTGCTCTCTACGACATCGGCAAGCTTCAGTTCCTGTATATGTCGAAGTTGTCCTCCACAAGCTCCATGCAGACCGCACTCTGGCAGACGCGCGCGAAGTTTGAGACGCGCGAAGTGAGTGGAAGGACCTTCTACGTGCGGCGTGATCCGGAGTCTGAAAAGGAAGTGGCCTTTGCGGTCAACGGCGAATATCTTCTGCTGGCAACTCGCGAGGATCTGGTGGCAGAGGCTTTGAAACTCATGGGAGGAAGCACCGATCAAAGTGTCGAAGTGGAGCCCTGGTGGTCACAATCGGTGGCTGCGGGAGGGGTCACGGGCGACTTGCGGATGATCATGAACCTCGAAAAAATCATTCCGAGTCCTTATTTCCGCTCGTACTGGATCCAACAGAACATTACCGATATGAAGCAGTACCGTGCGGCGGTCTCCGACTTGTTCCTCTCCGGAAAGGAAATTCGCGAAGAGCGCGTCCTCATGAAAAAGCCTGCGGCAGGAGGAGAAGCTTCTGAAGGAAATGGGTCCGACTCGGTTTCGGACCTGGTTCGTCTCGTCCCTCCTCAAGCCGGGATTTATGAAGTGAAAGCCAATCCCTCCGCGGAAGTTTGCTTCAAATTACTCGAGACCAAGATCCTGGCCCCCCATCCTGGGCCGGCCCTTGCTCCGGGCCTCGCACCCCAGGAACACTTGACGTCAGGAGAGACCGGTAACATCTCCGACCTGGAGAGCCGCATCGATCAGGCCCCTGTCCGCAGCACAACCCCGCTTGATGCGGCATCTCCCTTGAAAGAGCTCTTCCAGAAGCACAAGCCTCGTGCGATTCTCCAGGTCCAATCCACGGAGCGCGACCGGGACGGTGTCTTCGTCAGATTGCACACAGGCTTTGCTATACACAGTGAACTGGATTGGGACGAAGCGGGAGTTCGATCGGCGCTCGTCGACTTTATTCGTCCTAGTCTCACGGCTGGCAAATTGGGAGTGGCTTGGATGTCCCGGACCGGCTACCAGGAACTCGATGGCCTGTGGACATTCGTGACCGCGGCTCAAGGGAGATATCTGCTGATTGCAGATGATCCTGCTTTGATGAACGGTATGCTCGCCCGCTTGAACGAAAAGGTCGCCCTGCAACCTGCGGTCTTCATAGGAGGAGTTAATCTCACGCGCGAACGGGAGAATTTTGCCAGGCTGACGGGCCTGCTCGACCGGGGCAACAGCGTTTCGGACACGTTTTTGGCGGGAGGACCCACCCCACAGTTTTTCTCGGATAATATCGGAAGCCTGGGTTCCACACTGGCGGAGATGTCCTCCGAAAAGATTGTCGTTCGCGATGCGGGCGAAAAAGTCTTGCAGACGGTGACCTACGAATGGGCTCGCTGAGAACGCTCAGTGCTTTCTTTGTTGCGGGGATGTTGATTTCATCTTCTCCGTCAGGGCGTGTTGACGCGCAGCCCTTTTCAGCCCCCGATTCTGCTCCCTCAACAAAATCTCTCTTCATTCAGTCGGCCGTTCAAGTGCTCGAGCGTGAGTTTGCGGGGAGAGGTGTTTCCTTTCTCCTGCTCGATGCCCGGAGCGGAGTTCTGCTGACCTCCCGATGGGACGACCCGGAGAAACGCATCCCGCTGGGTTCGTTGGTCAAACCCTTTACGGCTCTGGCCTATGCTGAAACACATGAGTTTCACTATCCCATTCACGTCTGTCGGGGAGGAGCGAGCGGCTGTTGGCAACGCCGCGCTCACGGTAAATTGGACATCGTGTCTGCGCTCGGGGTCTCTTGCAACTCCTATTTTCGTGATCTGGCCGAGGATCTGAGCGGGGAGCAGATGTGGCTTGTGGCGAACCGATTCGGTCTCGATGCGCCGGACTCAGATCTGACGGGACCCGCACTCATGGGACTTGGAGATCGCTGGCAGATCTCTCCCCTGCACATGGCGCGCGCTTACCTGGAACTCGAACACCGCCGCGATCAGCCCGGCGTGGGCGAAGTCCTTGCCGGCATGGCGCGGTCAGCGCGGCGGGGGACGGGGATGGGGGTCGGTCGGGCCTTGAAATACTCCGACGCGCTCGCCAAGACAGGCACGGCGACCTGCATCCATGAGCCTCATGCTCCCGGTGATGGTTTTGTCGTCGCGTTGGTGCCGGCCACTCGCCCCGAGCTTCTGCTCATGGTCCGTGTCCACGGAGTCCCGGGTACTGCCGCATCCGTTACCGCCGGACACATGCTGAGCCGTTTAGAGGAGTAGCCCCGGGATGAAAAGAGCCCTCTTGCTTCTTTTTTTCCTTCTCCTGTTGAGTCAGCCTACTCGCGCACAAAACGTCCGCATCGGGGTCCTGGGACACTACCATCCGACAGAAATCACTCTGACTGTTACGCGGGAAGAGGCCGTTGTAGTCACAGCTCGTGAGAATGCAATCGTTCTGGAACCCGGCCCCCACCCGAGGATGATCGAGATCCGAGTTTCCGGAGACACCTTGCTTCTCAGGTATGGCGGGCAAGTCCTTCGAGCCTCCGAGATCCACGCTGGAGGACGTGACGATCGTGCGACATCATTCGTTCTCGAAATCCCAGGAAAAATCAGCCGCACTTACCACGGCACGCTCGATGTGAAAGCCGTTAACGGCGTGGTTGCTCCCATTGTCACGATGGATTTGGAAACGGCGGTGGCTTCTGCCGTTCAAGCTGAATCTTTACCCAACACCCCGCCGGAAGCGCTTAAGGCACAAGCGGTGGTCACTCGCTCCTATTTTGTCGCCGGCTGGGGACGTCACCACGATTTTGATTTCTGCGATCTCACGCATTGTCAATCCCTGCGCGAGCCGCCGAATCCGGAGAGCCCCGCCGCCGTGGCAGTTCGAGCGACGCGAGGGCTGGTGATCGCCTATCAAGAGAAAACCATCGCGACCATGTTTACGCGCAGTTGCGGCGGGCATACACGCACCCCCGCCGAACTCGGTCTCCCCAGCAATGGCTATCCTTACTTTGCAGTGGTGTGTGACTACTGCGTCAGGAACCCCTCACGGTGGAGCCGTCGGATATCTCAACAGGATGCGGAGAGATTGTTAAGTCAAGGCGAAGCGGGACGACTCTCGATCGATCGGCGTCTTGGATGGAACACCGTCCCCAGCAACAATTTCACAGCGCAACCGGCGGATGGGAACGTGCTATTGGACGGTGTGGGTCAAGGACATGGGATCGGCCTCTGTCAGCGTGGGGCGAAGGCCATGGCGGAAGGCGGAGCGAGCTACCGCGAGATTCTCAACCATTACTTTCCGAACACCCGGATGACCAGCCTGGAGCAATCACGGACACCGTGAGTCTTATCGGTGTGGCTCTCCTGGCCCGTCGCAAATGGGTTCCTAATCTAAAATCTGAAATACTGGTTCTGCATACCGACTGCGGATCGGAAGGTCGTGGCACGGGCCAATCGCAGCGTGGGCACAAGCCTTTATTGCTCACCCTGCCAAATCTGAAAACTCAAATTTGAGATCAGAGACTGCCTCGCGACAGGGCTGGAAACAAGGGCTGAAAAGGGATTTCAGGGCGGCCCCCAGGCCTTGAACTCGAGCCGGGGAGCGCACCTCACGCAAAAAGGGGAGGAGATCTTGAAGCCATTTCCAGTTCAGACCAGTCCCCCTTGGAAGTTTCAAAATTACAGGTCGAGGTGGGTACGAGAAACGAGGCTCCAACTTTGGAATCCGGGTTAAAACGCCGCTCCGCCGCAATCGATCTTGCCGTTGCGGTGGCGTTTTTTCTGGCCTGTTCAGCTTGGTGGCCGGTTCTGGACCCAATCTTACGAAATGGCCGCGGCTTGGTCATGGTCTTTGCGCTCGCCTCTTACCAGTTCGCGTGTGAAGGCCTGGCTCTGCTTGCGATCATGAGCATCCGGCACGAACGTTTTTCCGATTACGGGTTTGTCGCACGCAACATCGGCAAATCAATTGCGCTGGCATGCGTCCTGGCTGCAGTTTACGATCTTGGCTTGTCGTGGCATGTCGGCGCATTGATGTGGATTCCACTACGACGGCAGCCGGCGGTACGCATGTCGCTCACGGCCGGGTTTCCGCTGTCTGTCGTTGGCCTTGCAATCACCGTGGCCTCCTGGGGTTTTTTTGAGAGCTTCTTTGGAGTCTTCTTTGCCACCAAGCTCAACCTGGCACTTGGCCAAACGGGTCGCGGCTGGTTTTACCCGGGAACCCTGGGATTCGCTTTGTTCAACGGACTGATCCACCTTGCGGTGGGCCAAGGCGTGCAAGGCTTTGTGGCCAGCTTCGCATCGGGATACGCGATTGCGGTGATTCCTGCAGTGACTGGGAATGCATGGGGGAGCACAATTGTCCAAACCCTGACTGACGCCG
>JBAVHJ010000434.1:0-17724 GCA_049685715.1 Terriglobia bacterium
ATCCTGCTCCTGGCTGCCTTTCTCTACCAGCGCTACCGAAAGGTGATCTTTGAATGACCGGGCTGATCAAGCAGGGACGCGAAGTCGAAGAAACGGGTCAAGGAGCTGGAGAGATGACTACAAAGGACAAATTATTCCTCGGACTCTTCCTCCTCCTCTTTTCTACCATCCTTCTCATGGCCGACTTTGAGCTTACCCATTGGAAATTTTTCAAACCTATCCAACTGCCTGGAGTCATCACAAAAGCACTCGTCTCCGTCGCCATCGACAACGACGTCATTTCCCATTCTACATATATCGAGAGCGAAGCGCGCCTTATCGATGCACAAGACTCGGAAGTGCCGTTCAACCTGGTGGCAGATAGCGACGAGGTTCTCGAGCAGAACCAGCTCAACGTGACCGTGCTGAACAAGTCTGTTCTAGAGGGAAAGTACCAGCAGTTCCTTTGTGACCTCGGGACACCCGGGCGGGTCACCAACCGCCTGGTGCTGGACACCTCGAGTCATAACTTCGTCCGCCGCGCCGATGTTGAGGGCAGCGAGGACAAGCGGAAGTGGTTTTCTCTGGCCCGGGGAGTTCACATTTTTGACTGGTCGGAAGGCCGCAGGCTGAAGATCGAATTTCCGGATTCCACCTATCGCTACCTGAGGGTCATCCTCTGGCTGGATGGGGGTGTACCGCTCACCATCGAGGGAGCGGCGGTTGCGCGGCACGAGAAGCGGAGCGGCGAGTTGGAGCCGGTCCCCGTGGCCTTGCACTCCAAGCAGCTCCAGACCCCACAAAAGTATACCGAATGGCTGTTCGATTTCGGGCATGGACGGCCCCTCGTGAACCGGTGCATCTTTGATGTGGCGAACCAGAATTTCCGTCGCCGCGTGGAGCTGGCGGTCAGCGATGACATGACCGGGTGGCAGCCGGGGCCGACTCTGGAGATTTTTCGGATCCGATCGGGTGAGTTCAAAGATGAATTCGCGACGTTGGAGACGAACGCTCTGAATCATCGTTATCTGAGAATTCGAGTCATGAACGGGGATGATCGGCCGCTTCAAGTGAACGCGATCACCTTCCAGCGATTCGTACACCGCGTGGTGTTTGAGTTTGATCCCCAGAAGTCCTACCGCCTTTTTTACGGCAATCCCTCTGCACAACGACCCAGTTATGATCTCACGGCCGTGGAATCCGTCATCCCGACCGTTTCTCTCGTCAAAGGCAGTCTGGCTGTCCAGCAAGACAATCCGTCCTATCTCGATCCGCGGGAGCGCCTGCCGTGGAGTGAACGGCATCCGCATATACTTTGGGGGGTTCTTATCATCGTAGCGCTTCTGTTGGGTAGCTTATTATTCAGGAGTGTGAAGACGATGGGAGGAAAATCTTAAGATCCGGCGACCCGCGAAACCGGCTGTGCCGCAGGTCTGGCAAATGACCTTTGCCATATGGTGAGCGGATTTCCACTGCCTCAAAAAATCCTGCCGTTTTTTGAAAATGCAGTATAATGACCGATTCTTAAGGAGTCCGAATGACCGATCGACCCAGACTTGCTGTAATTCATTATCTGAACACGTTGCCGCTGGTGTGGGGGATGCTGCATGGCCAGGAGCAGGACGCTTTCGAATTGTCCTTTTCCACACCTTCCGTCTGCGCAGAGTCGCTAAAGCGGGGCGCTGTGGATGTGGGGATCATCCCGGTCATCGAGTATCAGCGGATTCCTGATCTCCTGGTGGTACCCGAGATTGCCATTGTGAGCCAGCAGCGCGTCCGCAGCCTGCTGATTTTTTCAAAGGGTGACATCCGGGAGGCTCGGACGGTAGCCCTGGATACTTCGTCCCGGACCTCGGTGGCCATTACGCGGATCCTGTTTTCGGAGTATTACAAGACCCAGCCAAGATTTGATGATTGTGCGCCCGACCTTGACAGCATGTTGCGATATCACGATGCCGCGCTGCTGATCGGGGATGCGGCCATGCGCGCGCAGCAGAATAATCTTCTGGTCTATGATCTGGCCGAGCAGTGGCACGAGTTTTCCGGCAAGCCCCTGGTGATGGCCGTGTGGGCGCTTCGCCGCGCTGTCGCGGACCGTGTATCCACCCGGACCTTCTTTGACTCCCGGGCCTACGGGATGGCGCACCTGGAAGAGATCATCCGCAGCGAATCGAGCCGTTCGGGCTGGACGGAAGCGGATATCCGGGAGTACTACACGAAGGATCTGGATTACTCGATGAACGAGGAGAGTTTGGCCGGCCTGAAACTCTTTTTTGAGTTGGCTCAAAAACTGGGATTGATTGATCAACATCGTGAATTCCAGTTCCTTCCCGGTGTTTCAAGTCTCGCCAGCAGTAAGGCCTGAAGTTAAGTGGTGATGCAAGGACGGGCTGAATTTGCCTTGGGTGTTGCCTCTCTTTCCGGTTTTTTCCCATTGATGATTGCTCTCGATGGAACGTAAGGCAACGGATTTTGCGATGTAAAGAAGGGCTACGGGCCGCCGCTACAGGGTGTTTCCCGGCTTTCGAGAATTATGAGCAAGCGAATCTCACGACAGGACGCATTGGATCTCTTTCACGCCGATCTTTTCGAGGTGGGCCAACGCGCCGATGCGGTGCGGCGGGAAAAGCACCCCGACAACATCGTCACTTACATCATCGATCGAAACATCAACTACACGAATTTATGCAATGCCTACTGCACTTTTTGCGCGTTTTACCGCCCGCCGGGAGACAAGGAAGAGGGGTACGTTCTCCCCAATGAGGTGATTTTCAAAAAGATCGAGGAAACGATCGCGCTGGGGGGCACCGGCATCCTCCTGCAAGGCGGGGATAACCCGGATCTGCCCCTGGAGTACTACGAAACGCTCTTGCGCGAAATCAAGCGGCGTTATCGGATTCACGCGCACTGCTTTTCCGCCCCCGAACTGGTCAACCTCGCCCATGTCGCCCGGCTTTCGATCGAGGAGACGTTGAAACGGCTGGTTCAAGCGGGGCTGGATTCGATTCCCGGAGGAGGGGCGGAGATCCTGGATGATGCCGTGCGCAAGCGGATTTCTCCTCTGAAATGTACCACCGAGGAGTGGCTCAATGTCCACCGCACGGCTCATCGGCTCGGCCTGCGGACAACCGCAACCATGATGTTTGGTTGCGGTGAATCGCTGGAACACCGGTTGAATCACTTCGAGCGTATCCGCAATTTGCAGGATGAATACGGCGGATTTACCGCTTTCATTTCCTGGCCCTTTCAACCCGACAACACCCCCCTGGGTAAAAAGTATTCCCGCCGGACCACGGCCGTTGAATACCTCATGAATCAGGCTCTCTCGCGAATCTACTTTGACAACATCGACAACATCCAGTCGTCGTGGGTGACGATGGGGCTCGGCACCGGCCAGCTCGGCCTGCGCTTCGGCGCGAACGACGTGGGTTCGATCATGATTGAAGAGAACGTGGTCTCCGCCGCCGGAACCACGTACCGGACGACGGAGGCAGAGCTCCGTTCGATGATCACCGCGGCGGGTTTTATCCCG
This sequence comes from Terriglobia bacterium, assembly GCA_049685715.1. Lineage (GTDB taxonomy): Bacteria > Acidobacteriota > Terriglobia > JAIQFV01 > JAIQFV01 > JAIQFV01. The sequence goes on from JBAVHJ010000434.1 coordinate 3,512, forward strand.
ATGCAGCGCACGACACTATATGCGATGAAGGCGGATTCACTCCATGGGGTGGGACAGGTGATCATCCCAGTGGATGAAACCTCAGTCTCTGCAGGGCAAGCTTTGACCCTCTCTTAACATTCGAGCTTACAAATGCCGTCCCCCGCGGGGCGGCCCTGCCTGAATACGAATCCCGAAATTGGAGCTTATCCTGGCGAACTGACCTTCGAAAAGTGCCTCGAAGATTGTCGGGCGAGTTGACAGAGGATCACAGCGACGGCTGCACCCTCTCGAATTTTTCAAGGTGAAGCCATCGGAGGCCTTCCTTGACAATCCGCCAAGGATTCGTGGTTTGCTCACAAGAGCGCATGCCTCGCTTCTGTTCACCCGCCCAATGATCCCGATCTCAAATTTGAAATCTCAGATCTCTCCCGCGGCAGGAAACGTTGGCCGGTCAACTTCGTGATCGCCTGACCACGCCGCGCGGTTACTCCCTCAAACTTCCGTGCTCAAAATCCTGCGCCGACCGGCATCTTACAAATTTGTTCCTGACGCATGCGATAAGAGAAAAATCGATTGAACCTTCTTCTATGTGCCCCAAGAGACAGCAGACGTCATGAATTTCGGAGTTGGGGTTGAAATCAACTCGCTCACAAAATCACCCGGATGTCCCCCTCGCGGCGTGTCACTCGTTCACGGTCAAGAAACTCCAGCAGGGGAATAGCGTACTTCCGGGTGATCCCGGTCATTTCCTTGAACTCGCTCACGGTCATTCGGGGCGAAGAAGCTTTGCGCGAGAGCAGGCGCTGGCGCAACTCCTGAATCGAATCGGCGTGAAACATCAGCTCCGACGTCACGCGAACAAGCCTCCCTTCCCTCACCAGCAACTGTACGATCTGCCGGGCCCGGTTGCGGTCGATCTTAACTTTGGCGAGCACTTCATCCGCTGACGGCACCGCCAGCCCCGCGGCATGAAAGGCATCCAGGATCACCTGCTTGCCGGCGTCTTCTTCGGTCGACAATGAAACTCTCCGACCCGCTGTGTGGACCAGGTCCTTGGACAGTTCCAGCGATTTCTCCTGTTGAGCTTTCTTCAATAAGAAATCAAACACCTCGTCGGAAACCTTAGGGCCCAGTCGCTCCTTGAGCTCCTGCTTTGAAATCCCGATTGTCAGGGGATTCCTCGCGTGATGTTCGCTGACCAGCGTGGAGAGCTGCCGATCAACCTGGCGCAGGTGTTCGGTGGAGACCAAGCGTGCGGGAAGGGATTGGGCTTTCCCCTGTTTGGACAAGGCGTCGAGCTGTGCACGCAGAACGTCCTGGCGCAGCCCTGTTCGCGCGATCAGTCCGTTGAACGTGACGCCGACGGTTCCGGATTCTTCAATCACATGGTTCACCATGCCTTCCAGGTCGCGCGTTCGAATTGCCTCAAGGAATCCGAGGACCCGGGAATCACCCCGAACGTGCCGGGGCGGCAACGGATCCAAAACCATTCCTCCTCCAATGGTCACGACTGGAGAGAGGCGGCGAATAACAAACCGGTCTCCGGGTTGGGCAACGGTGGGCGACGATAACACCATTTGTGCGACCGCTGTTCCGCCGGGTTCCAAGACGGATCGATCCAGGAGGTGCACGGCGGCTACCATTTCAGCGGTCCCGATGTGAAAATGCACCCGGTGGCGTGATTTTAGCGGTGCCGGCGCGGAATTGAGCAGGTGGAGCTCGACATCGAGGCGGGAAGCGGGTTGAAAGACATCGATGGGGGCGAGGATCATGCCGCGAGCGAGCTCCGGCACGTCGACCCCCTGCAGATTGATCGCTGTCCGCTGGCCAGCCATGGCACTCGAGACCGATCGGTTATGCACTTGAATTCCTCGCACGCGCGCCCGTTTTCGCTTTGGGAGAATCTCCACCTCATCTTCGCGATTAATTCTTCCGGAGATCAAGGTGCCCGTCACTACCGTTCCGAATCCTTTCATTGTGAATGCTCGGTCAATGGGCAAGCGAAAGCTGCATCCGGAGTCCCGGGGAGCCACCTCTCCTGCCAGGACGCGCAATTCTTCTTTAAGGCGGTCCAGTCCCGCCCCTGTTTTGGAGCTGACGCAGAGAATCGGCCGGTCAGCCAGGAAGGAATTGGCGAGGAACGAGTGCAGTTCATGAACGACGACCTCCCGGGTTTCCGCATCCACGAGATCGCATTTGGTGACGACGGTGAGGCCGGCTTTGATCTGGAGCAGCTTTGAAATTTCAAAGTGTTCGCGGGTCTGCGGCATGACCGATTCGTCCGCCGAAACCACCAGCATCAGGATATCGATCCCATGGGCCCCCGCCAGCATATTCTTCACGAACCGCTCGTGGCCCGGGACGTCGACAAAGGCAAGGTGAGTCTCGGAATCGAGGTCCAGCGCTGCAAATCCGATATCGATGGTAATGCCCCGGCGTTTCTCTTCTTCCCACCGGTCACAATCCACACCGGTCAGCGCCTTAACCAGTGCCGTCTTCCCGTGATCGATGTGGCCCGCTGTTCCCACAATGACATGTTTCATGGATGGTGGGATATCATACCATCGTTGTGGAGTGCGGTCCGCTGTGGCGACCCGCTTTCTTTGACCGAGAGAGTCTCGCGGCTTTCTCCTCATTTCGAGCCCCGCCCAAAGCGGTCCGCCATGGGGGCCGCACTCCAAAGGCAGCGTGACAAAAGTTACAGCGCTTAGGTTCGTTTTTGAGACAATACCCCGCGGGCCCGAAGGGTAATGAAATGACACCAGAGGCCAAGTGGTTGTTCTTAAAGGCGGTAACTAAAAAAGTGTCCGTGGAGGGTGGTCGAGTGATATAATTGGCGCTCATTTTGATGAGGCGGACAACTCTTCACGCTAAGAGGACTTCGGACCCGGGGCTAAGGAGGTAGGATCGTATGAAGGGGAAGGGAAAGTTTATCGTCGGTGCTGCCATTATCGTCGCTGCGGTCGTTTGGCTGGCCTTTAGTGGATTTAATGAGAGTAAAGCCTATTACAAGACAGTTGACGAACTGATGGCCATGAAGGAACAGGCTCATGACGTGCGTCTCAAGGTGGCGGGTGACGTGGTTAAGGGCTCAATTGAACGCCAGGGTCGCTCTCTCCGGTTCAGAATCGAACAAAAAGGGATCGTGGTTCCGGTCAACTATGTCGGCGATGAGACACTCCCTGATACCTTTGTGGATGGAGTTCAGGCCGTCGTGGAGGGGAAGTACGATCACTCGGGAGTCTTCCAGGCCGATAAAATCCAGGCCAAATGTGCGTCCAAGTATCAGGCCAAACAGAAGGGGGAGGCGCCCCCGAGCAAAACGTAATTGCACTGCGGATTGTGGATTTTGGTTTGCGGAGAGGATCGTGTGAGGTCCCTGGTTCATGATTTGGCGTTTGATTTCTGATTTCACCTCTGTTCTGGTTCCCAAATCCAACTTCTCAAGGATAATCCGGCCGATTACACCGTGACATTGAGGTAACCCGTGCCCGAGATTGGCAATTTTGCCGTCATTCTGGTTTTTGTTTTTTCCGCCTACGCAGTACTGGGCGGCGTCCTCGGGGCCAAGCTCGATAACCGCAAGCTGGTTCGGAGTTCAGAACGTGCGGTTCTGGTCAGTTGTGCGATGGTGACCCTGGCGGTTGTCGTCCTGTGGACGTTGCTGATGACCAATAGCTTCAACGTCGCTTATGTAGCGGCACACTCCAACCGCGACCTCCCCTTCTTTTACAAGTTTTCTGCGCTCTGGGCGGGACAGGAAGGGTCCCTGCTGTTTTGGGGCTGGCTGCTTTCCATCTACTCCTTCATTTGCGTGCTTCAGAATCGCAACCGCCATCGCGCCATGATGCCTTATGTCATTGCCGTGCTGATGACGACGCAATGCTTCTTCTCCATCCTTAATCTCTTTGTGGCGAATCCCTTTTCCACCCTGGCCGTAGCCGGCGCCAGCGGCGGCCTGCAACCCTACGCCCCCCCTGATGGCAACGGACTCAATCCCCTCCTTCAATATCCGATGATGGTGATTCATCCGGTGATGCTGTACCTGGGATACGTGGGATTCATTGTGCCTTTTGCATTTGCCATCGCGGCGATGCTGACCAAGCAATTAGGGGACACCTGGATCAAGACGACGCGCCGTTGGACGATGGTGGCGTGGTTCTTCCAGAGTTGCGGCATCCTGCTCGGAGCGGCGTGGGCCTATCATGTGCTGGGTTGGGGCGGCTACTGGGGCTGGGACCCGGTGGAGAACGCCTCGCTGATGCCGTGGCTGATGGGAACCGCTTTCCTCCACTCCGTGATGATCCAGGAGAAGAAGGGGATGCTGAAGGTCTGGAACATGGTGCTCATCATCCTGACTTTCTTTCTGTGCATCTTTGGCACTTTTCTCACGCGCAGCGGGGTGGTGTCGTCGGTGCATGCGTTCGCCCAGTCCTCCATCGGCGCGTATTTTGTGACCTTCCTGGCTTTGATCCTCGCCTTTTCTTTGACCTTGCTTTTTGACCGGCTGAAGTATCTGAAGAGCGAGAACCAGCTGGATTCTGTGGTCTCCCGCGAATCCAGTTTTCTGTTTAACAATCTGATCCTGCTGGCGGCCTGCTTTGCGGTTTTCTGGGGGACGATGTTTCCGGTCATCTCGGAAGCCGTCAAGGGGGTCAAGATCACGGTCGGAGCCCCCTACTTCAACAAGATCAATTTCCCGATGGGCCTGTTCCTCCTCTTTCTCACCGGGGTGGGTCCGCTCTTTGCGTGGCGTAATACTTCCCTGAAGAGTCTGAAGAAAAACTTCATGATTCCCTCGGTGACGGCATTGGCCCTGGGTGTGGTCTTATTCGCATTCGGTGTTCGGGATTTTTATGCCTTGATGGCTTTCATCCTGTGCCTGTTTGTCACGGTCACGATTGTGGCGGAATTTTACAAGGGAGCCAGGGCGCGTGGAAAAACCAGCGGGGAAGATTTTGTGACCGCCTTGATGAACCTGACCCATCGGAACACCCGCCGCTATGGCGGCTACATCATCCATTTCGGTATCGTGCTCATCTTTATGGGGGTGGGGGAGCGTGCGCAGATTGGCTCCTATACGCTCCAGTGCGATGCGATTCAGGATGCCGATAACCCCAACTATGCGTCGCAGCACGCGGTCCTCAGCGTTTTCCATAACGGCGTGAAGCAGAATTATGTTCTCCATCCCGAGCAGCGTTTTTACAAGGCGAGTGGCCAGCCGACCACCGAAGTGGCGCTCCATTCCTCGCTCGTGGAGGACTTGTACGTGGTGTTCTCCGGAACGGTGAACTCCGACAAGGCCATCATCCAGGCCTTTGTGAATCCGCTGGTCCTGTGGATTTGGATCGGCGGCCTGGTGGTGGTGTTCGGCACCGTGGTGGCCATGATTCCAAGCAAGGGGGAAATGGAACGACGCGCGGCGTGGGAAACCGAATGGGAAAAAATCATCACCACGCGGGAAGCCGAACTCGTGGAAACCGCAAAGGAAAAACTCCGTGGTTAGAAGTCGGATACCCTCCCTTCGTTTCCGGTGGTTCTTGACGTTTGCTCTTTTGATGGGATTGCTGCAAGCCTGGCTCATGGCACAGAGCAGCACAGGGCCCGCGGCTGCCCCCAAAACCACTTTGGATGAGGTTTCTGAAAAGCTCTCCTGCCGTTGCGGATGCAATCTCGTTCTGAACCGCTGCAATCACGTACAGTGCGGCTCTGCCATCCCCATGCGGGAACGTATCACCCGCGAGATTGCCCAGGGGAAGAACCGGGACGAAATCATCGCCGGCTTCGTCCGGGAGATGGGTGAAGAGGTCCTGGCGGTCCCTCCCACTTCAGGATTCAACTGGAACGCCTGGATCATGCCCTTCGCCATGCTTGCCGCGGGCACCGTCCTGGTCATCGTCGTTCTGAAAGTCATGATGCGAAGGCGGCCGGTGGGAATTCCAGCGGCATCCCCGGCTGGGGCGGGTGGACCTTCATCGACTGCGGAGACGCTCGCGAGTTCCAAGAAGCTCGATGATCGCATTGAGATGGAATTGAAAGAGTTCGGAGATTCCTAGCCCGCGCGCGTAAAAGAGTGTTTGGTGGGGATCGCTTTCCGCTTTACCCATATTTTCAGAACCTTCTAATTCTTACATTCGGTACCGAACTTATGATCTATGCCTTCTGCGCACTGCTGGGAATTCTGGTGGTGGCCTTTGCCCTGGAACCCTTGTTTCGCGAAAGCGATTCGCTCGTGTACATCGACAACCTCGGCGAGACCGAGCTGGAGGGCTTGTTACAGAAGAAGGACTCCATCTATGAGAACATGAAAGACCTCGAATTTGAGTGGAAAATGGGAAAGCTCTCGGAAGAGGATTTTCACAAGCTGCGAGACGAATACAAAATGGAAGCCGGGCTGGTCCTCGATCGGATCGACTTCATCGAGCACGGCGAAGATTACAACGCCCTGGTCGAAAAAGAAGTGGAATCAAAACGCCGCGGCACCAAACATTGACCCTTGGCCTACCTTTGGATCCTACCCAACAACATAGACATAATGGATGAGGATGATTTTTGCCGCAAGAAGAATGACCATATAAATATATTGCTATTAGACCATATCCTGTTATAGTAGCCCATGCGGAAGATCCGCTTCGAGTGGGATGACGAAAAAGACAAGAATAACGAGGCGAAGCATGGGGTTTCATTCACGTTTGCCCAGCGGGTATTTCTTGATCCGAGGCGTGTTATTGCTCAGGATTTGAGCCATAGCGAAACAGAGGCCAGATATTATTGCATGGGTGAGATCGAAGGCAACATCCTGACGGTGAGATTCACCTTTTGTCGAAATGTCATCCGTATCTTTGGAGCGGGTTACTGGAGAAAAGGAAAGAGAATCTATGAAGAGAAAAATAAGATACACCGATGAACCCATGGATGAATTGAAAGTGATCGATGATTTCCTTCCGCCTCCCGAACAACTTGCTTCTAGAGAAGACAAAGTTAAAATCACCATTGCCCTGAGCAAGGCCAGCGTTGAGTTTTTTAAGATGGCAGCAAAGGAGAACAAGACCCAATATCAGAAAATGATCCGAGGACTGCTTGATTACTACGCCGCGAAATTTCATAAGGTGGCGGACCGTCGGGTACACTCAGTGAAGGTGCCTATGCCAGATTCCACCAGGTCCTGGAAACAGACGGGTGGCAGTTGAAGGAGCGTGATGGCAAGGATGGATTTTTTGCCCGTCAATTCACCGAGCACGCGTAGGTAAATGGAGAGTGCAGTGTTGGTATTTGTCTAAGGGGTTTGAGCAAGCCCGAGAGGTTGGGGATGAAACTTACAGCGATCATTGAACGCGAAGGTCGTGGGTATGTGTCACTGTGTCCTGAGCTGGATGTTGCGAGCCAGGGAGACACGGTTGAACAGGCACGGGATAATCTTCGTGAAGCCTTGGAATTGTTCTTTGAGACAGCGCCTCCTGAAGAGGTACAACGGCGCACTCACAGTAAAGTGTTCGTGACCCATGTTGACGTGGTGCTTGGGTACGTTGCGAGTCCTTTCGGGAAAAGCAGTATGTATGCTCCTGTCGGCACATTCAAGAACGAAGTGATGCTTGGAACAATCGGATGAAGAAACCTATCGATCCCAGGGAACTCAGAACGTATTTCGTCTTCCTGTGTGGTCTTGTACTTCTTTGCGGCAATCTCTTCGCCCAGCCTTCGGTCGAGATCGAAGGCATGATCAAGAACGGGACGACCGGCAAGCCCGTCAAGAACCAGCGGATCATTCTGGTCTCGCCCTCCAAGGGAATGGAAGAAGTGGCGAGCGTCGAGTCGGACGGGGAGGGACGATTCAAGTTCGAAAGAACGCAGGGGCCGTTCTTCGTGGTGCAGACACACTACCAGGGCGCCAACTACAACCAGCCGGTCCAGCCCCAGGAGAGGGGTTTGACCCGGACCACCCTGACGGTGTTTGAGGCCACAACCTCCGATGCCAACGTGGCGGTGACGCGGGCGCAGTGGCGAATGGTCCCTGAAGCCGGGAAGCTGAATATCGACGAAGTGTTTGAGGTCGAGAATAAAACCAATCCACCCCGGACCCTGGTGCGCAGCGATGGATCCTTTAAGTTCATGCTCCCTGCCGGGGCCACCGTGGAGAACGCGAGTCTGGAAGAATCGGCGGGAATGCCTCTCCCGCAAACACCCCGGGAAATTGGCGCCGGGAAGTTGTTTGCCATCGATCACCCCATCCAGCCCGGCATCACCCGCATCGGCATCCGCTTCACCGCCGATTACAGTTCGCAGAGTTATTCCTTCTCCCAAAAGCTTGCCAATGCGCCGGGAGAGATTGATCTGTTCCTTCCCAAAGACATGCAGGTCAACTCGGCCGCGGGTTTCGAGAAGAGTTCCTCCGACACGCAGGGATATCAGGTGTATGCAGCCCGCGGCAAGCGGGCGGGGGAAGATGTGACCGTGAATGTGGCGGGTGGGACGCCGCCGGCCGCGGGATCGGATTCGGGCATGGGAGCGGAAGGGGGAGCATCGTCAGTGACCCAGTTGCCGAATGCCATTGGATCCATCCAGGTGCCCCTGGTTGGTCTATTGGGATTGCTGATGCTCTGGTCATTGAGCTTTGCCATTTTTCAGCGGCGTGAGCCCTCCTCGAAGTCCGAGGGACCTTCGCCGGTACGAAAGAAGCAGCTGATCGACCAAAAGGATTACCTTGTCCGGCGCATCATTGAACTGGACGTGCGCCTTGCGGCCCAGGAAATCTCGGAACGTGACTACCACCTGCAGCGCAGCCGACTCAAGAGCAAGTGTGCCGAACTCATGCGGCGCATCCATCCCGCCCCCGCAAGAAAGCGAGAGAAGACCGTTGCCTGAGTCTGCGCCTCACGTTCGTCTCAAGGGCATTCACAAGTCTTTCGGCCATTCCACGGCGCTGGATCAGGTCACGTGCTCGGTCCAGCCCGGCGAGGTGGTCGCGCTCTTTGGCCGCAATGGGGCGGGGAAAACGACTCTGCTCAAGATTCTCGCCCTCTTGATGCGACCCACCGGCGGAGAGTACCAGTTGAGGGGTGAGCCGGCGAGGCGCCAGCCAGACCGGACCCGCGCCCAGATCGGATTCATCTCCCACTCCACTTATCTGTATGCTGACCTGACCGCCCTTGAAAACTTGAAGTTCTTTGGCGCGCTCTATGATCTGAGTAATCTCGGAGACCGTATTCGAGGGGCCCTGGAGGATGTCAAACTGTGGGACCGTCGCAACGAGCGCGTGCGAGGATTCTCCCGCGGGATGCAACAGCGATTGTCGCTGGCGCGCACGTTCCTGCATGATCCCTCGCTGTTGTTGCTCGATGAACCCTACACCGGTCTGGATCCCATCGCCTCCGATCTGCTGGACCGCCTGATTGAGCGACATCAGAAAGAGGGGCGCACGGTCATCCTAACCACCCATAACCTCGACCTGAGACTCCGGGTGGTGAGCCACGTACTGGTGCTGGAAAAGGGGAATGTCGTGTTCGACGAGCAAGGCTCCGGGTTCACCCCACAACAGTTTGCTGAGATTTTTCGCGCGCATGTGGACGAAGCCGAAGAGTAGCCCAGGGAAACGCCCCTTCCCCGCTTTGGCGGGGCCGGATATCAAACCCATCTCAACCAACGATTCTCAATGCTCAACAAGATTCTCAAGATCCTTTGGAAGGACGTAGTCACCGAATTTCGCACCCGAGAGCTGTTCAGTGCCATGTTCGTGTTCGCACTCCTGGTGGTCGTCGTGTTCAACTTTGCCTTCGAGAGTGCACCGCGAGAGTCTATTCTCCAGGCCGCCCCGGGGTTGTTGTGGGTGGCTTTCACGTTTGCCGGGGTGCTCGGCTTGAACCGGTCCATCGCCATCGAGCGTGAGAATATGTCGATCCAGGCGCTGATGCTGGCTCCCGTCGATCGGGGCGGAATTTATCTCGGGAAGATGTTGGGAAATTTTGTATTCATGCTGGTGAGCGAATTACTCATCGTTCCCATCTTTGCGGTGCTTTACAACTTTTCATTCTCTGCTCGCTTTGGCCAGTTCGTGTTGATCCTGGTCCTCGGGACCCTCGGTTTTTCGGCGGTGGGAACGATCTTCTCAGCCATCGCCGCCAATACCAAGATGCGCGATGTGCTCCTGCCGATCCTGTTCTTGCCGGTGGTCGTTCCGGTGCTGATTGGGGCCGTCGAGGCGTCGGTGCGCACCCTCGCCGGAGAACCTTTGCGTGGTATGATGGATTGGGTCAAGATTCTTATCGTGTTTGACGTCATTTTCATTACGACGTCATTCCTGGTGTTTGAATATGTACTCGAGGAATGAGCGAAGACATCCTTCGACTCACTTCCGATGAGTCCCAGGAAGCCGGGAGCAGAAGTTCGCGGGTCTTCCGTCCCCGACGGTCGGCAGTCCGTAGAGGTGCTAATATGTTAACCAAGGTTTCGCGATATTTTTTTTATCCCCTGTTGATCTTATTTCCTGTTTCGCTCTACTTGGTCTTTGTGTATGCGCCGGAAGAAGAGACGATGGGGATCGTGCAGAAGATTTTCTACTATCATGTCTCCGCCGGATGGGTGTTCATGCTGGCCTTTGGGCTCGTGTTCCTGGGCTCGGTCGGTTATCTCATCACGCAGCGTCAGGTGTGGGACACTTTTGCAGCTTCCTCCGCAGAACTGGGCGTGGTCTTTTGCTCCATCTCCTTAACCACGGGCCCCATCTGGGCCAAGCCCGTCTGGGGAATCTGGTGGACCTGGGATGCGCGGCTGACGTCCACGCTGGTCGAGTGGCTAATCTACGTGGCTTACCTGATGCTGCGCGCCAATGTCCCGGAGCCGACCAAGCGCGCTAATCTCTCGGCGGTCTTTGGCATCCTGGGGGCGCTCGATGTCCCCATCGTTTATTTTTCCATCCGATGGTGGCGGACTCAGCACCCTCAGCCCGTCATGGGAGGGGGAGGTTACCTGGATCCCCAGATGCGGGTGGCGTTTTTCGTGTGTCTGGTGACCTTCACCCTCCTGTATTTCTTCTTGTTGGGCCGTCGCATCGAACTGGCCCAGGCACAGGAGGCATTGAATTCCCTGAAAAAACGCTGGGCGGGAAGATAGGGATGCCTTCGGGCCACAACGGGGCGGAAGCGACCGATGGACCTGCGGTCGATCACCGGCGTGAATCCCTGGTTGGCCTTAAGATTCGAGATTTGAAATCCTCGTCCTGATTGACCTTTATTACGGAGCGTATGATGAATAATTATCTAGTCGCTGCCTATGCCGTTCTTTGGATCGTGCTGTTGGTTTACACCTTCCTCCTTGCCCGTAAGTGCAAACGGCTGACGGAGGAACTGGAGCAGTTGAAACAGCGGATCGAACAGGAAAAGCGATAGCGGCTGCCTCCACGCCGGCTTCTTGAAACGAGTGTTCATCCCGAACGCCCGTTCAGAGGTTCTTCGAAACCTTCCTTACCATGAATCGTATCATCCCTTGATGGCTGCCATCGTTGAAAGCATCGATCTCACAAGACATTACCCCATGGGTCACTCCATCGTTCGGGCGCTCGACGGAGTGTCGTTTACCATCGAAGCGGGCGAGTTTGTAGGTTTACTGGGGACCTCCGGGTCGGGTAAATCGACTTTGCTGAACCTGATTGCGGGTCTGGACCGCCCCACCAGCGGCGCCCTGAAAGTATTCGCCCAGAACCTGGATCAGATGAGCCGGGAGGCCCTGAGTCTGCATCGCCGCAATAACGTGGGCATGATCTTCCAGTCCTTCAATCTTATCCCCACGATGACGGCCTTCGAGAATGTCACCCTGGCCATGATGTTTTCCGGTGTCCCCCGCCCGGAGCGTGAGCGGCGAGGTTTGGAACTATTCGAGTCCGTGGGTCTTCAAGACCGGCAGCTCCACCGTCCCACGGAACTCTCGGGAGGAGAGCAGCAGCGCGTCGCCATTGCCCGGGCGCTCGCCAACAGTCCATCCATCCTGCTGGCCGATGAACCCACTGGAAATCTGGATAGTCAGACGGCCCGCGAAATACTCGGAATTCTGAAGCAACTCAACGAACACGAAGGAAAGACGATCCTCTGGGTGACTCACGATACGGAGCTGGCCTCGAATTATATCCAGCGGAGCATCCGCTTGAGGGATGGAAGGATCGCGGAAAGCTGATATTCACCGGTTTCGTCGTCGGGGGGCGTCGCTTGATGTTCTCGTTCGTGCTTTATTCGGTAGGACGGCGAGTCTCGCCGCCCTACGGGACCCTGTGTGGCACAAATGATTATTTCTGATGTTCTTCAACTGTCATTGAGAAATCTGCGCGAGGCGAAGCTGCGGACCTCTCTGACCACCCTCGGTGTCTCCATCGGCATCGCATCACTCGTGGGCATGGTGTCCCTTGGGGTGGGGTTGCAGGAACTCACGGTCGGACAATTTAAGAAATCCGGCCTTTTTGACACGATCACGGTGTTTTCCGCGGGTCAGGGTTTCGGTCGTAACGCCCGGAGCCGGACGGCAAGACGGGAACAGCAGTCAGCCACCGGGAAATCTGTCGGCGGGACGAGCGATCCCACCCGGCCGGAGAAACCCCCGGAGCCGCTGGACGACAAGGCCGTCGAGAAGATTCAAGCACTCCCTAACGTGAAAGAGGTTTATCCCAACCTGCGAATGCCCGTGGAGGTGAAGTACGGCAATTTCTCTGAATTTGTCACTGCCGTGGGGGTCCCCCTCTCTTCCCGGGGTGAGGGGGTGTTTCAAAAAATTACCTATGGGTCCTTTTTGAAGAACGATACTGAAGACGGCTGCATGATGAGCCTGGATTTTGCCCACAATTTGAGTTCGGAAGATCCGAAGAATCTCGTGGGGAAGGAGATCACCTTAAGCTATGCCACGGCGTCCGACCTTGCCAGTGCCGTGATGGGTGGGGCCATGGGCCAGATGACCATTCAGCGGACCGAAAAAAAGTACACCCTTGTCGGCATTGTTGAGCGCGAACCCGGCCCTAACTTCGGGGGAGGATTCTTTTCGTCGATTATGATCCCACTCAAGAAAATACAGGAGGCGGGGTTTCAGGATTTTACAAATCCTCAGGCCTTCCTGCGCGGTCTCTCCCAGAAGCCATCCTACAGCGCAGTCACCGTCAAGGTGAAGCATCTCCAGGATACTGAAGATGTGGAGAAGAAAATCAAGGACCTCGGTTTCAATGCCTTTTCGATCAATGACGCCTTGCAGGGCGCCAAGAAAGCCTTCATCATCCTGGATATTCTTCTCGGCTTGATCGGCTCTATCGCCCTGGCGGTCGCCTCCCTGGGGATTGTCAACACCATGGTCATGTCGATCCTGGAGCGGACGCGCGAGATCGGCGTCATGAAGGCTATCGGTGCAGGCGATGGGGACATACGGAAGATTTTCTTTGTGGAGGCTTCCCTGATCGGTGTTCTGGGGGGAGCCATCGGGGTTGTGCTGGGATGGAGCGTGGACAAGATTATTAATTTTGGGGCGAATATCTACATCCAACGCCAGGGAGGGTTCGCGGCCCAGATGTTCTTTACGCCGTGGTGGCTGGTGGCGGGGGGCATCGGGTTTTCTCTTCTGGTCAGCCTGATCGCCGGAAGCTATCCGGCGAGCAGGGCGGCGCGGGTGGATCCCATCAAGGCGCTGCGGCACGATTAAAGACTCTCACAGCTAAATCTAGAATCAACCGCAATGGTCGCCAAGGAGGCGACGGGTTCAATTGCGGATTTGGGATTGCGGATTGCGGAAGAGGAAGATGCGGCCGCAGTCTAATACCAAGCGAGTCCGAACTATCCGCCACGATGACCTGGTCTCTCCCCGCGGGACCAACTCTATTGGGATGGTGATTCAGCTCATCGCAAGAACCAATTAAAAAAGCCCCGGACTTCCGGGGCTTTTTAGTCTCTGTAGGGTGGAGTGACCTGTTCCCTAAAGTTGAGCGACCTTCAGGTTTCCATAAGTCGTTTCGAGCCTTACATGAGGTCCGCCCTTGCCCACTGAACCCGTGATTTCGTTCGTGGGTTGATCCTGGGTCACCTTCAACGTGGGCACCTTAAAATCGGTCTCAATATCCCCGGACCTCGTCTTGCCATCGATTTGGAATGACGAGTTCCGTGGCAATCCAAAATCAATCGATGAGGATTGTGTCCGGATGTCGATGTCGGTCTTGGGCGGCAGCGAGGCACGATATTGTACATTTCCCCGATTATTATCGACCCGGATTGGTC
>JBAVHJ010000435.1:0-9030 GCA_049685715.1 Terriglobia bacterium
CGGATATCCCGGGAGGTGGGTTTCTCGACGATCTCGGTCATGTCTTCTTCTCTCGTCTTCATTAGAAGTAAACATCCTGCGGGACCCGATGGCCGGTAGACTTTCGAGGATTCCGCTTAAGCTTCTATATGCTTCACCGGTTCCGGCCTTTCGAATCGAACCTCGGAAAGTTCCAGAATCAGGTTCGCGGCCCAGCGATAGGTGTTGTTTCCCCGGACCACCCGGCGCATCCGTTGCATCCGTGCCGTATCTTCGTCGGAGTCCATCTCTAAACCAAAACGGATGGCTTCGGGCAGTTGCTCGATGTCATAGGGATTGACCATGAGCGCGTCCCGCAGTTCCCAGCACGCACCCGTGAACCGACTGAGAATGAGGGCGCCCTTTTCGTCATGCCGGGAGGCAACAAACTCCTTCCCCACCAGGTTCGCGCCGTCATGAAGGGATGTCACGAGGCATAGATCCGCTGCCCGGCAGTGGGGGTCAATCTCATGATGGCTGTGATGCCTCCTCAAGAAAACATTCGGGCTCCAGTTGGCCCTCTGAAGCGGCCAGTTCATGCGGCTGCTTCCGCTTCCACCTCGGCCAGAAGGATCACGGTCATTGCATCGGGCCCCGGCATTTCCTCCCTCACAGGTGACGCATAACATCCTCCGCGTGCTCCGGGCGGCGCGGGTGAATCTGCGACTGTAACAGATCGTGGGCAAAGTCGCGGGCCCCGAGACCAAAGGCGATGGCGGCCGCGACCACGACACCGCCGAACAGGATGGCAAAAGTCACGATGATCGTGGTGCGGCTGATGCCCAGTTCATCCAGGGCTGCCACAGCCGTCAGCGTCATGACGAAAAAGCGGGTCAGTCCGGCGAGGAGACGGGCTGAGGGCATCTGGGCATTCACGGCGGCGATGAGCACACTGCGTCCGAGGAATCGACTGATCAGTCCTCCGACAATCAACACCAGCAGGGCGGCCAGGAGATGGGGCAGGTAAATGAAAAATCGTTCGACCAGGTTCCTGGTCAGGTTTGTGCCAATGGCATTCAATCCCGCCAACAGGGCGACGAGGAGCATCAACCCCTGGACCACCTGTCCCACCAAATAGGAGGGTCGCTGGGAGAGTCCGACCTTGCCGATCAGAGAGGACAGACCTTTTCGGTCGCACATTCGATCGAACCCCAGGACCCTCAAGAGTCGGTGGAGCACCTCCTTGATGAGCCACCCCACCAGAAGCCCTGCCACGACAAGCACCAGAAGCATCAGGAAACCCGGCAAAGAGCCCAGGGCCTGCCGGCCAAGCAGACGCAACGGTTCCAAAAGTGTTTGTTCCCAAAATCCTTTCATGGTTGTGACCTCTTTTCTCCGGTCCGCAGCGACCACTGGTTGATGAGGTAGGATTTAAACTGCTCAAAGACCAGACAGAGTTTTTCGATGCGATCCTCCACCTGAGGGGGAGTCTCTCGATCCGTCTGGCGCGCAAACGAGGCCACCCACCCCAGATAAAGGGGCATGAGGGACTTCAACAAGTGTTCTGTATCCATCACGCGCCGGTGGTAAGCCAGAGTAAAGTCGTAAGTGACACCGACCCAGAGATCATCCGGGATGGCAAATTGATGTGCGGGCAAAGCGGCACAGCGCGACAACCCAGTGATGAGCTCAGGCGAAAGGATCTGTTGATAAATGGGCATCAAGTCCCGGCATCCCTGCTGAAAGGCGGAAAGCATCCTCTCCCTATCGATGGGCACAGGGTCCAGACCCACCTCAAAAGGGAACCCCATCACGGGAGTCGGAAGGGAGCCCAGAACATTACGCCACACGGGAGCATAAGTTTCCATCAAACTGAACACCGAGCCGACGACTTGCACGAGCATGGAGCCCAGGTCGGCGCCCTGGTCCTTGGGGTCATGAATCTTGGCCCCGAGGTAGGACTGGCAGACCCGGAAGTTTTCAGCGATCGCCGTGGTGGTCATCCAGATGTCGATGCCGTAACTCGCCACATCACTGGACCAAACATCGCCATTGAGAAATCGGCACGCCAACCGCCCTGAGATGCCAAACTCGCCGCCGATAGGTTGTCGCACCCGCCGACCAAAGAGGGCGCGAGTGAGGGGATAGACGATGCTGTTGGTGATGGTGCCATCATACTTGTGTCGTTTGTAGTACGGGGTCACATAGTCGAAATCGCGTTCCAAGATCGGCCGCACCAGCAAATCGATCCATTCCGGGGTGATGCTCCTCAGGTCGGCATCCACGACGACCAGGGCACGCGCTTGAACCAGCTCCGCGACACGGAAGAGCGCGCGGAATGCGCTTCCTTTGCCAGGCACGCCGTGATAGGGGAGGGTGAGCCGGTTGACAGGATAGAGGGGATGGCTCAGCAACAGGAGCGAGCGCGAGTCCAGGTTCGCTTTAAGCGCTGCCTCGGGCGTCCCATCGATCGACCCGCCATCGGAGTTCACGATCAATCCTCGGCGGTCAGGAAAGTATTTCAACATGCCTCCATGGACCGCTTGAACCACATGACCGATAGTGCGGGCATTATTGTAGCTTGGGATGCCCGCGACGATTTCAACCGGCATCGCCGCCAGGGCTTGTTCCTTCGCGGTTTCTGCCAGAATCTCTTCAGACAAGGTGATCTCCCTTCAACTTCGCAGGAGAAAATTGGGGTTTCTTGCTATCGAACCTCGTTCTGAGATCAAATTTCCGTCTGCGAAGTCTTATACTACTTCTCTTTATGGCGAAACTCCACCCTAGCGAGCCAGTGCTTCGGCATGAACCCCTGGGAAAACCTCGTTTCCGCCTTCGCGACTTCTTCGACCGTGGTGCACGAGAGGACCACCACGAGACCCCTGAGATATTTCACAGATTTGAGCTCCCGGAAACCCTTCTGCGAGGTGGGGGCCCGTAAAGCGGGACAGTCCCGAAATCCCAATGAACGGTAATCCCGCTTGCCTGTGTTGCGAGCACAGTCTCCCACACGTAATCATGGTGCCAAGTCTCTTTATTTTTCAAATGACAGTTTTGCGGCCTGACGTTGCGCGTTGTTTATACCACCATGAAGCGTATGCGGTGTGCAAATGAAAATAAAATAGACCTGACTCCAAGCGCTCTCTTGGAGGTCAGCGAACGGAAGGCGAGCGGCCGCGATGTCGGACGGGCCTCTTCGCTGAGTTAACGATGAGAATCGGACTGCCAGCTCGTCGTGTTGCGGAGTTGCACGCATCCAGTCACTTCGATGCGGCGGGCAGCCGTGGCCAGACTGGGCTGACCAGTTCGATCTGCCACAGTGGGCCTCCAAGATAGAGCGGTTGCTCCGCCTTCACGAACGCCGGAGCCTCTCCACCCAGAATCCACACGTGGGAATCTGGCGGTTGCTTCCCGAGGAGCGGGGCGAGCAGGCCGGAGACACCGCCGATTTCCACCTTCACGACGTAGTGTGTGGCGGTGCGATCCGAACCGCCAAGCGAGAATCGTTCCTGTCCCGCGGCCGTGATGGCGAGCTTCACGAGCCGCGGCTTCGGCGTCGCCGCGATCAGCGAGACGGTGTTCGGCGTGTCCGGCCGGACGTTTTTCAGCAGCGTCAGAATCATCCCGTTAGCGAGGTCCGGTGGGACGTCGATGTGTTCGGTCTCGACCTTCTGTTCCCCGTGTGCAGTCGTATAGTGGACGGTGACCTGGCCAGTGGCACCATCGATCGACATCTCGAGTGGCTGAGGAAATGTCGGGCCCCTTTGCACGAGATGGTCGCTCACGAGGCGAAAAAGTCTACGTTGGGAATAGACCGTCATCTCGTCATGGATCGAACCGTCCTTGAAGTGAAATATGAGTCGCGTGGTGACTCGATTGCCACGCGCGGTCTGGATCAAGTCGCCGTCAGCCAACGCTTTCCCGTCCAGGGTGCGGAGCACGAGGAACCCGTGCACCATACCTTCGGTGTGGCGCACTGTCACGGGCGCCGCTGGCAGCACACCGGGCCAGAGTACCGCGACGAAGACTAGAGACGCAGCGAAGCGCTTGGTCCGGACCATTGGCTTGATACCTCCGCATGGTGCGTGTCCTGGTGAGCGTGACATCGTCGCATCGCCTTTCAGATCGGTCGCCTGCTCCCTCAGAGCGGGCGCCAGAGTCATCGATTCGATGTGAACTGCGGAGTCCATGTGAACGGCCGACGCACGCGCGACCCGGGATGTCGGGCATGGATTCCCCTCTCAGTGGCGCAACAACGCACCCCACAACGGCCCGACGATAGCAGATCGATTGGAAGCGGTCAGTTCAATAATGACCACCACGAAAGAGGGGAAAGCATGTTGGGGTCGCATCTCCATGAGCTGTTGGTTAAATCCACACGACCCATGGTCGCACTGAAACAATGCGCGGAACTGGAGAGCATTGTGCCCCTTCCCCCATCAGCTCCGTGCGGAACTCGAGACCATTATGCCCCTGCGACCGTCAGCTCCGTTAGGAGCGACCTCTTTGATCGCCGAGACCCTTACCCTGATCTACCGGACCGATGTCGCTCCGCTGGAGCTCGGAGAATCCCCTTGACGACACATGAACCTACAAAAAGGCCGCTCCTCACGGAGCTGGAGGAGGGCAACTTCGGGCGCCCACTGGGTCTCAGGATTTCGGCAACAGCCTGCAAAGATACGACCCCAATTGGTTGTGTCGACCAGCTCTAATTGTGGAATTGTGGAAGCCTGACCCCAAAATTGGTGTAACGCTATATGAGAGGCCGCGGGCGACCCTACGGTGGGAAATTCATGCGGCGCAGGAAGTCCTGGAAGCGCGAGTCGGGGCGCAGACTGTCGAATCCCGGCTCCGCTTTGAGCCATACAAGCTGGGTGTCGCGCCCCTGATAGGCCTTTTCGAGCCATTGGAATGCCCCGCCGCTGTCGCCTAGAGCGGTGTAAACCTGAGCTATTGCGTAGGGTGAGACATAACTTTGCTTCGGGAGCTCTTCCAAGTGAGAGATGATGTTCACGGCTTCGGTTCTCTTCCCCGCGGCCGCATAGCCGCGCGCGAGTTCTGCTGCCAGTGTTGGGTTGCCTTGCTCAAGAGCCTTTGCCTTCAGGTACTCTGGGATGGCTTGCTCGTATCGCCTCTGTTGTTCGTATGCCCAGCCGAGGAAGAGGTGTGCCTGATAAAACCCTGCATTTAGCTCCAGCGTCCTTCGGCATTGGGCAATGGCTTCGTCATACCGACGCGCGTAAAAGAAAATCCGACCTCCAACCGCGTTGATCATGAGCGAGAGGGGGTCCAACTCCTGGGCGCGTTTTGCCTCTGCAATGGCTTCCTCATGTCGCCCCATGACCGATAGATACTCGGCGTACCACTGATGAGCAGTTGCGTAACTCGGATTGAGCTCAATCGCGCGTTTGAATTCCTTCTCTGCACCCGCCCAGTCCCAGTCATACTCGTCTCTGCCAGCGCCCAGTGAGGCGTGGGCCTCGGCCAGTGTTTCGTCCATCTCTAAGGCTTTGAGCGCTGCTGCCTTCGCCCGAGGGTAAGCTTCCTTGGGCGCCATGACATTCCAAGTTGCCATGACGCCATAGGAGCCGGACAACCCGGCGTACGCCAGCGCGTAACCGGGGTCCTTTTCAATCGCTTGTTGGAAAAACTCGATGCTCTTTTTCAGGGCTTCTTCCGTGCGCAGGTTCCAGTAGTAGCGGCCCTTGAGATAGGCCTCATGGGCGTCGGGGTTGACCGGCCGGCTGTTCGCCAGGCGTGCCTGCTCCTGGGGTGTCAGCGCGGCCTTCACCTCACCGGCAATCGCCCGTGAAACCTCCCCCTGCAAAGCCATGACGTCGCTCAAGTCGCGCTCATAGCTCTCCGCCCACAGGTGCCTGTCCGTGGCCGCATGAATCAACTGCGCCGTGATGCGCACCCGGTTGCCAGCCCGGAACACCGACCCTTCGATGACCCCGTCCACACCCAGGGCCTGCGCAATCTCACGGAGCGGTTTCTTTGCGCCTTTGTATTGCATCACGGAGGTGCGGGAGATTACTTTCAGGGAGCCAATTTTGCTGAGGTTGGTGATTAGCTCGTCTGTCATCCCGTCGGCAAAGTATTCCTGCTCGGGGTCGCGGGAAAGGTTTTCAAGCGGCAGAACAGCGATGGATTGGATGCGTGGTAAGGGCACACGGCCCTGTGCCCCGACAGCCGTCAAAACTCGGTCACGCAGGCCGGAGATGTTGAAGGCAATCAGCACCGCCAGCAGGGCAACGATGGCTGCGGCGCTGACCGCGACAATCCACCGGTTCTGTAGCGGCAGTGTCCTCACCGGCCCGACAGTCCGGCCCGATTCCGTGTCACGCTTCAAGCGCTTCAGGTCAGTGCGTATGTCGGAGGCGCTCTGATAGCGCATTCCGCGGTCTTTCTCGAGCGCCTTATTGATGATGCGTTCCAGTTCAGCCGGACACTCGGGATTCAAGCGCAGTGGCGATGTAGGGGCTTGGTGCAGGATGGCATCAAAAATGAGAGCGGAAGTGGCCCCGGAAAAGGCGGGGTGACCGGTCGCCATCTCGTACAGGACCAGGCCAAAACTGAACAGGTCTGTTCTCGCCTCCAGGTCCTCGCCGCGCGCCTGCTCCGGCGACATGTAGGCGATCGTGCCCATGGCCACGCCCGGGCTGGTGAGATGCTCGGGCTCGATGGAGGCGGTGGGCGGGGCCGAGGCTCCCAGGGCTTCCGCCACCCGCCTGGGCTTTGCTGCCAGCTTCGCCAAGCCAAAGTCCAGGATCTTCGCCTGGCCGCGCGGGGTCACGAAAATGTTCGCCGGCTTGATGTCCCGATGGATGATCCCTTTCCCATGGGCGGCGTCGAGGGCGTCGGCGATCTGGATGGCGAGGTCGAGCAGTTCGTCCGTCTTAAACGGCTTGCCAGCAAGGCGATGCTTCAGGGTCTGCCCTTCCAGGTACTGCATGACGATGAAAGGTTCGCCCTCGTGCTCTCCGATCTCGTAAATCGTGCAGATATTCGAGTGGTCGAGCGCGGAGGCGGCGCGGGCCTCTCGCTGAAAACGCTCGAGTGCTTGATGGTCCTTGGAGAGTTCTTCGGATAGGAACTTCAGCGCGACGGTGCGCTTGAGCTTGGTGTCTTCGGCCTTGTACACCACACCCATGCCCCCGCCGCCCAACTTCTCCAGGATGCGATAGTGAGAAATGGTCTTGCCAATCATGCAAGGAACCAGCCGTGGGGTACCATCTTAGGCGGCGTCAGTAGCTAAGTCAACGCCACAGGACTATCCGGGACAGTTCAGGTAGCGGAACAGCCCCCAGGAGCGTTGTCTGCAGCAACCCCTCTCCGTGCTGGATCGACCGTGAAGTGGTCCCGGTGGGTTTTACCGCCCAAAGAGTTCCAGAAGGAAATTCGGGAGTGTCCCGAATTTCATTTCTCCATCGGCTCGACCCTCCAGCGACTCATTCAGCGCTCCTCCCGTGACCCTCAATTCGCCTCCGTGCTGGCGCTCGCCCGCCAGCAATTGAAGACTGCGGAGACCTGACCCTCGCCATTCTCTTCTGGGACATGGCTCACCTCTTTGAAAACTGTCCCTATTATCCATGTCTCAGTTTCGGGTTCACTCCACAGGACTGTCCCGGAAATTTCTGCAACTTTGCTTTCGGGGAAGCGTATAGGGACTACCGGCGGGGCACTTGGTTCCCGGGGGAATAAATTGGCCTTGGAGGTGGGAGATCAAGAATGAATATTCGAAGACTTGCGCTGTGTGCCATCGCGCTCATTGTCTGTGTTGTGTGTGTGCTTGTTCTGATTCCGCGAAGACCTAAGTATCTTGGCCAGGCGAAGACAGAAGCAATGATCAACAGTAAGCATGTCTCGATTATTTACGGACAACCGAGTTTGGATGGCCCGGCGATTCGCAACCGCGATCCACTTTCAATTGCACCTGTCGGGTTCGTTTGGAGATTCGGCCGCAACGAGGCCACCCTTATCGAATCGGCCGGTCGGATGGTGGTGGGTGGAAAAGAATTGCCGGCGGGGAGATACACGTTATGGGCCAGGAGACTGGACGAAGACCAGTGGGTCATCTCTTTCCATCCCAAAACACAGGAATGGTACGGCCGTCCGTTATGGGGCGATGTCATGGGGGGCGCTGCAAGGCTACAAAACGGATTTATCGCCGATATGCCGTTAACCACTGAAAAAGTCAGCGATAGGGCGGAACTCCTGAATATCAAGCTCAGTGCAGACCAGGGCAAAGCAGTGGTCACAATCCACTTCGGCAATGTCGTTCAGACGGGAACCTTCGCCGTGAACTAGCGCGCCCCTGCGGCCTGCCGGCGGAAAAAATGCTTGGGGTCTAAAAATGCTTGGGGTCTGGTCTATTTATTTTTCAATTGGCAGTCTTACGGCCTGACGTTTCACGTTGTTCAAAACACCATGAAGCGTAAGCGGTGTGCAAATGAAAATAAAACAGATCTGACCCCAAGCGTTTCTGCGAAACCCCAACCAGCAGAGTCGAGATACCTGTCAGCCGGTTCGCGATCTCAGAGAACTTTACTCGGGTACACCCCTTGATTTCACTGGTTCTTGAGGGGAGAGAAGGTCATTTTACCGACACGACCATCTGATCTGACCTCAAGCCGCGCTCGTAGGGGAGCACCGCCGGAGTTGCCCTTTGCGGCGGAGGACAGGACGATCCACTCTACGAAATAACCGCTGCTGCTTGGGGTAGCAGTCTGTTTGAACGAAGCCTCTGCGTACAGCGGCTTTGCATGTTTCCACCAAGCATCGAACGCTTCTTCGCCGCCGCTGAACGAACTCGTATGACATTGACGCTCTGCGGACTGCTTGAGGTCGAGCAGGCTTGAAACTGGTGTAACCGACAGGCGCTCCGGATCCACTCGTTGATAGAAGTCAGAGATCGCTTCTGCCTGATCTGTGCTTGACACTTTCACTTTCGCTGCTTTCATCAGCTCCTGGAACTCGATCCAAGAGTCTGCGAAGCCTCGTATACGATAGGTGCTCCCATCCGCTGCGCTGATTGCGATGGTGTATGTTGGATCATAGTCCGTAGAGATG
>JBAVHJ010000436.1:0-5849 GCA_049685715.1 Terriglobia bacterium
AATTCATCCATTCGTCAAGAGAATGGAATACCTGGGAGTGCCGGGCCACAACCACATGGCATTCCGGAAGCAACGAAATCGACCGCCCGCCAAACCCGCCATGAGTGAGAACCAGGGTGGCCGTATCCGCAATCACCGCTTCGCAGCCCGTGATGCCGAGTTGGCTCTTTGAGAGGGCCTCTTTGAGCTGATCCGCGGGCGGGGGAACGCTGTCGTTCAAAATCACCTTAAAGTCCTTGAAATTTTGCAATCCGGATACCAGATTGGCATCTTTCAAGATCGGATCCGAACTGACCGCGACTCGTTTGTAATTCGACTCGCGCGCCAATTGGAGAATAGCGGCCGATAGATCCTCCAGGAGTGCCACGCCCCGGAATTCACCTCCCAGCCGCCTCAACTCCTGCGACAGATGCGAAATCGTTTCATTGGTGACAACTTCACGGACTCCGGGTTGAGGTGAACGCTGAAACTCAAAACCACCGGGGGTCGACGGTTGTTTGGAGAGGGGAGGGAGTGGGGTAGAGAGCTGCCTCAGTTTCGCAAGCATAGATTGTCGTGACTGATCTGCCGGACCGCTCATCGAACTTCCCCTTTCTCCCATAACTGGTGGAAGGATTTCTTTGGCAAGGGCGGAAAGTCCCGCCCTGCACTCCAGTGGGGGATTCTCAGGCCTTTTCCCTTAGGAGCAAAGGTCTTTTGGGCCAACCTTCCCAACAGTCTACTCCAACGATACAGGCGGGGATGTTTCATCGTGGCGACAAACGTCTTCATGATCCACCGTTCGGCCCATGAGGTTAGACGGCCTTCCACGGCGCTCTTCCGGAGCCACAAGAGCATGTGATGAAGGTCAATCTTGACCGGACAAACGTTGGAACAGCTTCCGCACAAGGAAGAGGCATACGGCAACTCTCGTGCTCGTTGGAGGCCTTGCAGTTCAGGGGTAATTACGGCGCCGATGGGGCCAGGATAGACCCACCCATAGGCGTGCCCTCCCACCCGCTGATACACCGGGCAGACGTTGAGGCAAGCACCGCACCGAATGCAATAGAGCGCCTCACGGGTGTGGGGATGCGTCAGTAGCTCGCTGCGACCATTATCCAGGAGAACGACGTGCAATTCCTCCGGACCGTCCATCTCCAGAGGTTTTCGGGGTCCAGAAATCATGGTTACGTAGCTGGTCAGTTTTTGCCCGGTACTGCTGCGGGCCAATAACTTAAGAAAAACGCGCAAATCATCGAATCGAGGGATGACTTTTTCAATCCCCATAATGGCGATATGCGTTTTCGGAAGGGTCGTGCACAGGCGCCCATTCCCTTCGTTGGTGATCAGGACCAGGGACCCGGTCTCCGCCACCGCGAAATTCACGCCGCTTATCCCGACGGTCGCCTTTAGAAACTTCTCTCGCAGGACAGCGCGGGCCGCCCGCGTCAATTCCTTCGGGTCCTCAGAATAATCGATCCCGAGTTTTTCGGCAAAAAGCCTTCCGATCTGCGCGCGGGACTTGTGCAACGCAGGCGCCGTAATATGGGATGGGGTCTCACCGGCCAGTTGAATGATGAACTCACCCAGGTCCGTCTCGACCGGATGAATGCCCGCGGCTTCCAGAGCAGGATTCAATTCCATTTCCTCGGTGGTCATCGATTTTGCTTTTACCACCAGAGAGGCGCCTCTTTGGCGACAGACGCTCACGACGTATTCGACGGCTTGACTTGCCGTCTCGGCCCAGAAGATTTTGCAGCCTGCTTCAATCGCGCGCAACTCGAAGCTCTCCAGATACCCCGCCAGATGATCGATCGATTCCTTCTTAATGCCATGCGCTGTTGCCCGCAGATCTTCCCATTCGGGCATAGCCGAGACGGCCTGCTGGCGCAGCCGGAGGGTGTGGTCGGTCGCACGCCTGAGGTTCTCGCGAAGGTTTGCCGCTGCGAGGTTCTTCCGGGCGGCTTCTCTGAAGTGAATCGGTTCGGGGATCACAAGCTCTCTCGAGGCAGGGGGGCTGATGGCTCGCCCTGCTATCAGATTCCTTGCGCTAGCAATTCGGCAAGATGCATGGGCACAACACGACTCCTTCGTCGCGAGAGCACGCCGGCAATCTGCATTAAACAGCTTGAATCGTTCGCCACCACAACGTCGGCTCCGGTGCGTTCAATGGCCACCGCTTTGTCGGAGCCCATCGCTGTCGAAATTTCGGGAAACTTTACAGCGAAAGTTCCTCCAAAACCGCAGCAAGTCTGCATGTCGTCCAATTCGACAAACTCAATTCCCCGCACATTTCGAATGAGCTGGCGCGGTTGTTCCTGAATTCCCAGCTCCCTGAGGAGGTGACAAGAGTCATGGTAAGTGATCTTGCCTTTGAATTGCGCCCCCACGTCGACTACATTCAATTCGCGGACGAGAAAATCCGAAAACTCAAACAGGCGCGGTCCCAGACGATCGAGCGTTTGTCGCGCAGGGGAAGAAAGCTCCAGTTGCGGGTAAAAGACTTTGACCATGCTGACACAGGAGCCGGAAGGCGCCACAATGGTCTCCGCCGGTTTGAATATCTCCAGAAAACGCTCCGCCAGCTCCGAAGCCTCGCGATGAAAGCCGGAGTTGAACGCCGGTTGGCCGCAGCAGGTCTGATCCGTCAAATAAACATAATCCACACCGAGCTTCTTCAATACACGGCACATGGAGACTGCCACGCCAGGATAAAACTGATCAACGAGGCAGGGGATGAAGAGATGAATTTTCATTCGTGGCATTCAGATTGAGTGCTGAAAAGTGTCTCCCTGAGCGTAGATCCTACCACATTTCTAACGTTGCCTTCCTGCGGGGCCGTCGAACTCCATGTTTTGATTCAAAGGCTGCGTCCCCGACTCTCGATCCAATCCAAGATCATGGGCCATACCTCCTTTTCCGCATCAGCGCTGATAATGATGGAGGTGTGATCGTAGTCTGCACGATTTGAAAGCCGCCGGCTGAGAATGCGAAAGGTCTTGTCAGGGGATTCGACCCCATCGAAAATCCGCTTACAGCCCTCCGGATCCGCCATGTCATCTCGGATGCCCACGAGGCACAGCAAGGGGGTTGAAATGTTTTTCAGAGCAGCCTGGTAATCGAAGCCGTTATTGGTCCATTTCCTTTTCCAGTTCCACCAAAACCACTCCATCATGACCCGCCCAAATTCGTCATCTGGTCCGAGGCGGAGCCGGCGCGAGGGAAAATAACCCAATAGGGAAACGATCAGGGGAATGGCAACCAACCGCCCGCGCTGCCGCCAGGTCTTGCTTTGTCCGGTGGTTTGAGTGCCCAGGGTTACGAATCCCGAGAGTAAGGCATTGGCGTGCGGATACCTTCCCAGAAACGCGTTGATGAGGATTCCTCCGTGGCTGTGCCCAATCCAGAACACCTTCTTCGAGCCTGTGAGCCCAAGGACATTGTCTATCGCCACCCGGACATCCACATCCACCAAATCATCGAACCCAGTGTCACGGCGACGGGGACCACTGACGAAGGCCCGTCCGTGCTCGCGCACTTCAAGCAGCCACACATCGAAGCCGAGTCGTGCCAGCCATGCCCCCATCCCTTTTCCTTTCGAGCTCAACCAAATGTTTCGGTTGACGAATACTCCATGGGAAAGGATCAAGGGCGATAAGCGTCGGGGAGACGCCTCCTTGCAGATGACATGGGAGAGGGCGATCGCGCTGGCGGGGGAGGTAAAGATCTTGTGGACCTCGATCTCCAAATTCCCAATCGATTCTTTGGCGATTTCAGTCTTCAAGGAACGCAGTCCCTCGCGGGCGGATGCCCTTTCGCATTGACATTCACACCTGAACCTCCAAATTCGACGCCGCAGCAGCCTCCTGAAAGCTTCGCCTGGGCCGCTGACGTGACCCCCGACTTCTCTTTAATGGCTGTGGAGCCCGTCTTAATGGAGTAAATGATTGTATCGTCCACCACATGAGTCCCGGAAAGCCGATTAGAACGGGACAGCGATGCTGACCCTAGTGTGCATCCCCGAAGGATGACAGGCTCAATGATGAATGCGTAACGGCGGCACCGGCACGTAAGGAGGCCGCTACCCAGATCGCCTCCATAACCTCCTGTTCAGTGGCCCCTGCCGCCTTTGCCCCGCGCGTGTGAATGTCGATGCAAGACGGACATTGCGTGGTGTGCGCTACGGCCACCGCAATCAGTTCCTTGGTCTTTCGGGGAAGGGCTCCCTCACCCATCGCCGCCTTGTCAAAGGTTACGAAGGCTTCGAAAACAGCCGGTGTGATTTCCTTCGCCTTTAAGAATTTTGTTTGCTCGGTCTGCTTGTAGAATTCGCGGGGCATGG
The DNA here is from genome assembly GCA_049685715.1 of Terriglobia bacterium. Classification (GTDB taxonomy): domain Bacteria; phylum Acidobacteriota; class Terriglobia; order JAIQFV01; family JAIQFV01; genus JAIQFV01. The sequence goes on from JBAVHJ010000436.1 coordinate 4,322, forward strand.
AGTCTCCTTGTGGTATTCGATGAAATTCGAAATGATCGGATTGCGTGTTGCCGTGGAAATCGTCGCCCTATTTTGAGTCTGGCGAAGAGGCGGAGGTGTGGTCATGGACGATCCTCCATTGTCCATTCAGATGACCCGGCTGGTTCGGGAATCTCTGCAGGATGAGCGTGAAGATCCCATGGGGATTGTCGCTCGCGCGTTTCAACCGCCATTTACCCAACACCCAGGCCACGAGCGGAGTTCCACCCCGGCCCAGAGGGGCAGGGAGGAGATGGATTTCCAAATCACTGAATGAAAGCTCGCCCATGCGGTCGTGGTCGGGATACGAGGCTCTATAGCGCTCGAGGGTGGTTTGCCAGCCACGACGAACCTCACCAGCGCTTGTGAAAACGAGATCTGGAGAATTCCAGTAACCCCTCATGAAACCTTCGATATCACCTTGATTCCATGCGGTTACTTGATCCTCCAATAGTTTAACAATCTGTTGCTTTGCGCTTAAGGCAGGCGTTGGGAGCGGATTCGCCCACACGGCACCAGCCTGACCCAACATACAAAGAACAATCAGGTATGCTAAGGAGAGGGATTCGCGCATGGCCTCACTTTGCTTTCTCGGGGTCTAGCGCTACTTGGGTCTCCCCGGACTGTCTGTTTTGAGCTTCTCTTGCCTGGGTAGGTTCCGGCTCCACCCCCAACGCATCCGCGAGGCGGGTGTAGTAACTCATGAAACCCGCCACTTGCACCACGTTTAGGATATCTTCATCACTCAAACCGCTCGATCTCAATTCCTCGATTCTGGGTCGGTTAATGGAGTGCACATCGCGGGTCACCTGAACTGCAAAATCGAGCATTGTGCGGACGCGGTCTTCGAGCAGGAGCATCCGGTAGTCCATCTTGATAAGTCTGACCAACCGGTCATCATGCGTGAGTTCACGCAGATCCTCCCCGTGCGCTTCGACCCAATAAACACAGCCCATCGTCTTTGAAACGACCACAGCAATCATCTCGCGATCGAGGCGTGACAGGCTCGATGGACCCTGCATAATTGCTTTGTATAGATTAAGGGACGCGTGGAGCGCGTCAGAGTTCAAACTCTGTGCCGATACAATGTTGAACCCCCGTCCAGCGCGGTGACTGGCCGCTTCAAATTCCTCTTTCAGTCTTCCCGTTGCCTGCTCACAAGAGACCGTCCTGATCCATGCCATGGATTTCCAGCCCCTTCCAAAATCGCATCAAGTTAAGAACACCTCCGGATGGAAGTGCTCGATGGTTCATCTCTTCATTCTATTCGCGCGTTCCATTGAGGGCATTCACTTCGCCCCTGCGGGTGGTGGGTTCACAACCTCGACTGATTTAGCATCTCGATCCTTGTCATTAATCACTTGATCTCGATGTCAATCAACTCAATGACTCTTCTGCCCGCATTGGTAATTATTAGGGTCGAAGCTGACTCACGCCACGAGAAGGTCCCCGCTCTCAAACTCCGCCCCTCCATTCCCTTTCCTTCCATTTGGTTCAACAGGGTTCCTCC
>JBAVHJ010000437.1:0-8597 GCA_049685715.1 Terriglobia bacterium
GTCTTTGGCCTGGTGGGGGAATCCGGATGCGGCAAGTCCACCACGGGACGGCTCGTCTTGCGTTTGATTGAGCCCACCTCGGGAGGGGTTATATTTGATCACGTCGATCTATTATCGCTCGATCGTGAGAGCCTCCGCCGGAAACGCCGTTCCATGCAGATTATCTTCCAGGACCCCTATTCCTCGCTCAATCCGCGCCTTCGCATCCGGACCACCCTGGCTGAGCCCTTCATTGTCCATGGCGTCTGTAAGAAAAAGGAAATCGAAGGACGCTTAAAATTATTGCTCGAGACCGTGGGATTTGAGCCGGATGTGCTGGATCGTTTTCCCCACGAATTCAGTGGAGGTCAAAGGCAGCGGATCGCCATTGCGCGCGCGATTGCGCTCAAGCCGAAGTTCATTGTTGCTGACGAGCCGGTTTCATCCCTTGACGTCTCCGTCCAGGCACAAATCATCAATCTGTTGGCTGATCTGAGAGACCAGTTTCAACTCACCTTCCTGTTTATCTCTCACAGTCTTCCTGTGGTGGCGCACCTGTGCGACCGGATCGCCGTCATGTATTTGGGAAAGATTGTCGAGGAAGGAACGACTCGGGAAGTCTTTTTTAACAGCGCTCATCCCTACACTCGGGCGCTTCTTTCGGCGGTCCCGGAGCCCGATCCGAAACCAAAATCAAATCGGCTCGTATTACGGGGAGAGATTCCTTCCGCGGTCAAGGTTCCAAGTGGTTGTCGATTTCATCCCCGTTGCCCGATTGCCGATGAGGCATGTGCGGCGGCTGAGCCTGCGCGGGAAGCCATCTCGGCAACGCATTGGTCGGCTTGCTTCAAGTTCAAAGAGGCCGGTCAACTTCCCATTAAGTGAACAGTCTGTTGGTCCCAATTCTCAAAAGGAGAGGTCTATGAGTCAGGAAATGCCGGGCAGCGCATTACCCGTTCAACCCGAACCTACCAAGAGCCCCTTGGAGCGAATCATTGGAGTGTTCATCTCCCCGAAAGCTACCTTTGAAGACATCAATCGCAAGCCGGACTGGATTGTGCCGGCGGTCTTGATTTTGCTGGTCGCCTTGGCCATCACGTATGTGTTTCTTTCACACGCGGACATGCTCGAGTTGATCAAGGCCCAGATTGAGAAATCAGGGCGGCCCGTGCCATCCGATGAGGCCCTCCAGTCGGGATTGAAGGTGAGCATGATCTTCAGTTATGTTGTGGTCGTGGTGGCGGTCCCACTCAGCCTGGTGGTCGTGTCCGGGGTGCTTTACGCGATTTTTAGTTTCATGATGGGGGCGGAGACGACGTTCAAGAAGATGTTTGCGATGAACGCGTATGCGTCCATGCCGAGCCTGTTGAAGTCGATCATCGCGATTCCCATCTTGTTTGTCAAACAGCCCACGGAGTTTGGCAATCCCGCCGATATTGTGCAATCCAATCTATCGATCCTGATCGATCCCAGCAATAAGGCGTTGTACGCCCTGGGGAAATCGATTGATCTGTTCGTCCTCTGGTACCTCATCGTGCTGGCGATAGGCGTGGTCGGCGTTTCGAAGAACCTGACCTTTAAGAAGTCACTCACCACCATCATCATTATCTGGGCGATCGTGGTGGCCTGCGTGGTGGGATGGGCGGCGATCAAGAAGTAGAGCCGTTCAAGCTTGGTTTTTTTGGCGTCTCGTGGGAGCGCTCCGGATCCACCGTGGCGGATCGGGGCGCTTTTTTCTGTAACAGGGAGGTAATGGGTTAGGCCGGCCTCCCTTGAGGTTGCATCGACCTTCATGCTCCAATGAATTCATCAATCCAGTTTAAGGTAGTGCACACCGATGGCGCGGCACGATTGGGGAAGCTGGTCACGGCGCACCACGACATCGACACGCCCGTGTTTATGCCGGTGGGCACCTCGGGGACTGTCAAAGCCCTCACACAGGAGCAGCTGGAATTACTGGATGTCCGGATCTTTTTAGCCAACACCTACCATTTGTATTTGCGGCCCGGAGATGAGCTCATCCGCAAGATGGGCGGCCTTCACCGGTTTATCTCCTGGCCGCGAGCCTTGCTGACCGACAGCGGGGGATTTCAGGTTTTTTCCATGAACGATCTGCGGGAGATTACTGAAGAGGGGGTGCGCTTCCGGTCTCACTATGACGGCTCAGCCCATTTTTTCTCGCCGGAACGTTCCGTGGAAGTTCAGATGAACCTCGGCGCAGACATCATCATGTGTTTCGATGAGTGCACTCCCTTTCCCTGTTCTCATGAACATGCGAAACAATCGATGTTGATGACAGTGCGTTGGGCCGAGCGATGCAGGAATTACTTCGACCAGCATCGGCAGCCGATGGGCGGGGGTCACCAGGCCCTGTTTGGGATTGTGCAAGGCAGCATCTATTCCGATTTGCGCAGAGATTGCGCTGACCATTTGCTCGCCCTGGAGTTCCCCGGATATGCCATCGGGGGGCTCAGCGTTGGAGAATCAAAGGAGAAAATGCTTGAACTGGTCGAGACCACCGCGTCCCTCCTGCCGGCGGACCGGCCCCGTTACTTGATGGGGGTGGGGACCCCGGGCGATCTGGTTGAAGGGGTCCGCCGGGGCATGGATATGTTCGATTGTGTCCTGCCCACGCGAAATGCCCGGAATGGATGGTTGTTCACCCACAGCGGACATATCGTCATCAAAAATGAAATTCACAAGGAGAGCGAGATACCGATCGACGAGCGTTGTGAATGCTTCGTTTGCAGAAGATATTCCCGCGCCTATTTAAGGCACCTCAATCATCAGAATGAGGTGCTTTCCGCAGTCCTCAACACCTACCATAACATCTACTTTTATCTTGACACTATGAGGCGAATCAGGCAATCTATTGCGTCTTCTCGCTTCGCAGAGTTCGCGACGCAATTCCTGTCGGAGTGGAGACAATCAGGGACATCGGTTTGAGGTTCCGCTGTTCCCGTTTCGGGGGAGTCGAAAGGTTCCACCCAGGGATTGGCTGCGAAGCGCACAACCCGCACACGACCCGAAATAGTCCTGTTTGAAATCCCAAATCCCATCTGAGTTGAGGAATGCCCATTGAGTAGTGCGATCTTGAATTTACTGGCCCAAGCGTCAGGGGGCGGCTCTACGCTAGTTGGTTTTCTTCCACTGATAGCCATCGGCTTTATTTTCTACTTCCTCCTTATTCTCCCCGCGCAGCGACGTCAAAAGAAAACCCGCGAAATGCTGGCAGGCCTCAAGTCCGGCGATAAGGTCGTTACTTCAGGTGGGATGTTCGGAACCATTGTCAGCCTGGACGACAGCACAGTGTCGCTTCGCGTGGCCGATCAGGTGAAAGTGCGCATGCTCAAGAGTGCGATCGTGGGCATGCAATCTCCCGAGGATGCCAAAGAATAGTCGGACGAAGGACTTCCCGAACGACCATGGTTCAAACGACTCCGGGCAACCCCGCGAGGCATCTGACGATGGAGGCACACGCGACGGATCCGTGTAGGAATAAGGGTTAAGATTAAGAGATTGTTGGGTTTCACGAGATCATTCCCGGAAGGTATGATGGCCCCATGAACAAGACTTTGAAATGGAAAGCCCTGATCTATGGTTTGATCATTCTAGGATGTCTTTATGGATTCCTCGGGTATCCGCATGCCCCAAGTTCGTTGAGTGCCATTAAATCGAACTTCTCCGAGCGGATCCGCCTCGGCCTGGATCTCAAGGGCGGCACCTATCTCATCATCCAAGTCATGACGGATGATGCGATCAATGCCGAAACAGATCAGACCATTGAATTAATTCGGACAGAACTGTTAAACCGCCAAATCACGTCAGCCGACCTGCGAAAGCGCGATCTGAACCATATCGAAGTCCGGGGGATTGACTCCGCGCGCACCGGCGACTTCCGGGAAATGTTCACTGACAAGTTCTCAGTCTCGTGGGATCTCTCCTCACTGGCCGGTGATGTCGGCGGTTTTACGCTGGGGATGAAACCCTCCGTGGAATCCGAACTGCGCTCCGAGACGGTCAAACAAACCGTTCAGACCTTACGCAACCGGATTGATGCGCTGGGTGTTACCGAACCGGTCATCCAGGAGCGGGCCGCGGGATCGTACGAGGTCCTGGTGCAATTACCCGGGGTGGATGATCCGGAAAAGGTGGACCGTGTCATCGGTCAGCCTGCGATTCTGGAATTGAAGATCGTCAGAGATGGCCCTTTTCCGACCCAGCAGGGAGCGCTTGCGGCTCACGGAAACGCGGCCTCTCCTGACGTGGAACTTTTGAAATCAGTCGAGAAGTCTGCCCCCGGCCAGCCTTCCACAGAACAATGGTATTTTGTTGATCGGATCGCCTCGATCACCGGGCGCGATCTAAAAGGCGCTCGACCTCAATTGGACGAGAACGGCCGGCCGGCCGTGGGATTCACGTTGAACAATGCCGGGGCCGTCCGATTCTCGCAAGTCACCCAGCAAAACCTGCACAAGCAACTTGCTATTGTTCTGGATCGCAAAATCCAATCCGCACCGGAAATTCAAAGCCAGATCAGTGACTCGGGTCAGATTACAGGGAACTTCAGTCAGGCCCAGGCGGAGGAATTAGCTTTGGTGTTGCGATCGGGGGCATTGCCGGCCAGCCTCAAGTACCTTCAGAAGGTCACCGTGGGCCCCTCACTCGGAAATGACTCAATCCGGCATGCCATTCTGGCGTCGATCGTGGGGCTCGCTTTGGTTGTGATCTTCATGGTGATCTATTACAAGCTGTCAGGGGTGAATGCCGTGGCGGCATTGTTCTTCAATCTGATTATTCTCCTTGCCGCCCTCGCCTATTTTGGAGCTACTCTCACCCTGCCGGGAATCGCTGGGGTCATTTTGACCATAGGCATGGCCGTGGATTCGAATGTTCTTGTTTTTGAACGCATTCGCGAGGAACTTCGGTTGGGTAAGAATGTGGTCTCCGCGATCGATCGCGGCTTTTCCAATGCTTTCCGGACCATCATCGATACGCACGTAACAACCATTGTTTCTGCACTTTTCCTGTTCTTGTTTGGAACAGGCCCCGTCAAGGGGTTTGCCGTGACCCTGACGGTTGGACTGGCCGCCAATGTGTTTACGGCCGTGTACGTGTCTCGGTTGATTTTTGATTGGCATGTGAGCAATCAGCCACGCAGCGCCACCTTGAGCATTTAAGTGGTTCAACTTTGAAAATTTTGGAACTTCCAGATTTTGATCGGTGTCTAAACTCATTGGGATGATCGAGATTTGGAAGCTCTGCCGTTGAAGGAGTCTTAGGCTCGATGGAATTTTTTCATAATCCAAATTTTGATTTTCTCAGGTATAAGTGGGTGTTGATCGGTCTTTCACTGGTTTTGAGTGTGGCCGGGATCATTTCGCTGATTGCCAGGGGTGGCCCCCGATACGGCATCGATTTTCGCGGCGGGACAAATGTATACGTCAAATTCAAGGACCAGCCGCCCATCGAGCGTATCCGTACTAAACTGAAAGGGCGCGTGAAGGGGGAGAATTCAATCCAGCAGTTTGGGCTGCAAGCAAACCACGAAGTGATGATTGGGCTCGACCTGTCGGGGGAGTCGCAACAGGATATCGACATCGGCCGACAGGAAATCCTAGCGACATTGAGAGCCATTTATCCGAATTCGGCTGCAGCGGAAGGCAAGCTGGATCTCAACAATGTCGGGCCGGCCACGTTTGCGGATCGTTTGACCGCCCTGGATCCCTTGAAGTTGGCCCCTTCTAAGGGACAGACTCAAGCTCAGGAGTATTACAAAGAGGCGGCGGATAAGATTATCAAATACAGGGACTTGCATGGCGGGTTGATTGCCTCGATGGATGAGTTGGTGACGGGAGCGGGGATCAGCAGGGAACTGGCCACTGCCCTTCGCAATAATTTCTACCTCTCCGATTATGCCATCAAGAATAGCGAGGTGGTCGGACCAAAGGTCGGAAAGGACCTGCGCCGCCAGGCTTTGCAGGCCTCGCTGTACGCCCTGGCGGGAATGTTGCTCTACATTGCCTTCCGATTCGAGACTATTTACGGGGTGGCTGCAGTCATTGCGACGTTCCATGATGTCATCATTACCATCGGATTTTTCTCGCTGTTTAACAAGGAAATCACCCTCACGGTCATTGCGGCCTTGTTGACCCTGATTGGGTACTCCATGAACGACACGATCGTGGTTTTTGACCGGATCCGAGAAAATGTCAAGCTGATGCGGCGTGAGCCCCTGGGTCGAATCATAAACATGGCGATTAACCAGACCTTGAGCCGAACCATTCTGACATCCGGTTTGACCTTTCTAACCGTGATGTCCTTGTTCCTGTTTGGCGGGGAAGTGATTCACGGGTTCGCCTTCTGCCTGGTGGTGGGGATATTAATCGGAACGTATTCTTCCATCGCCATAGCAGCCCCCATTGTACTGGGCTGGGTGGAGTATCGCGCCGGGAGAAAACAGACGGTGAAGGCGGCCGCTGCAGCGCGGTAATCCGGAAAAGTGAACCAAAGAATCTGAAGGGGGTGCGCGCCCGAGGGGTGGCTCCATCGAGGGAGAACTCGATTGACAAGCCAGGTTGAAAAGGCATACGATTTGAAACCTGAGGCTGAAGTTTCAGCACAGCGCTTGTTCGCAACGCAAGGTTTCCTCGATTCATACCCATACGAATTTTTTTTCCAGGGCACAAAAAAGACTCCACACTGTAGTGATCCTATGTTCCGCTGTTCGATCTATCGCTCCTCGTCAGATATGACGCGGGCGCTGTCGTTGAAATCTGGTGGTAGGGCACTTTGTTTTGTGCGTAATTTTTGATTTGAAGGGAGGGAGACCGCATGTTTGAACAACTCGTCGAATCGGGGGGCAACACTGGGGCGACGAAAAAACCCGTTACGGTTTTCCTGTCGGTGATCATTCATACAGTGGTGATTGCGATCCTGATCCTGATCCCACTGATCTACACTGAAGCACTTCCCAAACAACAACTGTTGACCTTCTTGTTGACGGCGCCACCGCCGCCACCGCCGCCACCGCCCCCACCGGCTGCCACCATGGTAAAGGTGCAGAAGATTGTCTCCCAGATTGTTGAGGGACAGCTTCAAACACCGAAGGAAATTCCTAAAGAAATAGCAAAAATTGTAGAGGAAGCTCCACCCCCGCCGTCCACGGGCGGTGTAGTGGGGGGTGTTGAAGGGGGTATGATCGGCGGTTCGGTCGGAGGCGTGATCGGGGGCCTTATTTCCAAGAATGCATCGGCACCGCCGCCGCCTCCTCCGAGGCTTGATGCTCCGAAGCCCGTTCAGCGGATTCGCGTGGGCGGAAATGTCCAGCAGGCCAACCTGATTTCTTCGCCGAGACCGGCTTATCCCCCGTTGGCAAAGTCAGCCCGTATCCAGGGGTCGGTGGTCTTGGAGGCGGTGATCTCCAAGCAAGGGACAGTCGAGAATCTGACTGTGATTCAGGGGCATCCTCTACTGGTCCAGGCCGCCCTGGACGCCGTCAAGCAGTGGCGGTATCGCCCGACCCTGCTGAACGGGGAACCGGTCGAAGTGATCACCACCATCACGGTGAATTTCTCGCTGACCGGCGGGTAGAATCGGATCTTAGCTTGGCCCAGTGGGTCGCTGCCCGAGGCAGGGGGTGACTGGGCCTGACGCTCAACAACAACTAGTGGTCAACTTTCTTTAGGAGGAAGGTTAATACTATGCTTTTCGTCTTTTCCAAACTTAATCTGTTAGCGCTCTTGCTCATGCAGGGTGAAGTCGGATTTGATCTGGTCAGCATGTGGAAGCAGATGGGCGTCCCCGCGAAGGCTGTCGTGGTGATCCTCTTTATCATGTCTGCCTGGTCGATTGGCGTGATGATCGACCGTTGGTTCACGTACTCCTCAGCGCGCAAGCAGTCGCGTGATTTCGCTCCGGCCGTGGCCGGCTGCCTGAAGGAAGGCAAGATCGAAGAAGCGATCAGCGTTTGCGAGCAGAACAAGAAGAGCCATCTGGCCAAGGTGCTCATCACCGGATTGCAGGAATTCGAGGCCCATCAGGCCAGCACAGAAATCCCGGGTGAGGAAATCGATGCCTCCAAACGGGCCCTGCAGCGCTCGGCGGCCATCGTGAATGCGGAGCTGAAGCGTGGACTCTCCGGCCTGGCGACTATCGGTTCGGTCTCCCCCTTCGTCGGCTTGTTCGGAACGGTCGTCGGCATCATCAACGCCTTCAAAGGCATCTCGACGGAAAAGGCAACGGGGTTGTCGGCAGTCGCGGGCGGAATTTCTGAGGCCCTTGTGACCACCGCGTTCGGGCTGCTGGTGGCAATTCCGGCCGTGATGGCGTTCAATTACTTCACGGGCAAGGTAGAAGCCTTCGCTGTCGAGATGGACAATTCCTCGTCCGAACTGATTGACTTTTTCCTGAAGCGTCGGGGCGGAAAGCATTAGTCCTCAGCGAAGATGGTGCAATATGGGATTTGAATTGACATCTTTTCGAGGAGATTAACTATGTCTTTGTCTTTCCTGGGTGGTGCAGAAACAAAGGAGAGCTCGGTCAAGAGCGACATCAACGTCACCCCGATGGTTGACATCATGCTCGTACTGCTGATCATCTTCATGGTGGTGACGCCC
>JBAVHJ010000438.1:0-7585 GCA_049685715.1 Terriglobia bacterium
GTGTTTTCTCTTGCCGCAATTTGCTGAAGTCCCTCAAGAAACGCTCTCGCCACGTGTCGAGAGACTAACGACATTCTCATAACCCCTAACGATCACCTACTGACAACTGAGAACCAAGAACTGACAACTGCTTTCTGGCCACTGGCCACGGGCAACTTCTTCTGGCACCCGACACCTGACACATTCTTCACGCCACCGCCCCATGGCATTTCTTGTACTTCTTCCCGCTGCCACAGGGACACGGTTCGTTGCGGCCGATTTTTTCGCCCCGCAGTTTGGGTTTGGGTTTTTCTGAACCGGCCTCGGCGCCGCTGAAGGTGAGTTCCTTCTCAATCCGGCGGCGTTTGCGCTCCACCTCGCGCTGCTGCTGTTCCTCGGTAATGGGTTGCATCAGGTAGAGGTAGCGAAGCGTATCTTCGCTGATCCGCTGCATCATCGCCTGAAACATATCGTAGGACTCGCGCTTGTACTCCACCAGCGGATCGCGCTGGCCATAGCCACGCAGCCCGATGCCTTCTCTCAGGTGATCCATATCGAGGAGGTGGTCCTTCCACTGCTGGTCCACGACGTTAAGCATGATGACGCGCTCGTGAAACCGCATCGCCGGCTCGCCGATCTGTTTCTCTTTGTCGGTGTATTTATCCTCGAGCTTCTTGATAAGTTCATCGATGAGCTCATCATGATTGAGCTTCTCGACTTCAATTCCAATGGCATTGAGATCGGCCCCAAACTGGCGCTGGATCTCGATCCGCAGGCCTTTCACGTTCCAGGTGTCGGGGTGGTCATCCTTGGGGCAGTTGGTGTCGACGAACGATTGAACGAGTTCGTCCATCAGGGAGAGGACATGTTCTTTCTGGTCGCTGCCTTCGAGCAGTTGACGGCGCATGCCATAGATGGCTTCGCGCTGCTTGTTCATCACGTCATCGTACTCGAGCAGATGTTTGCGCGCATCGAAGTTGTGGGCTTCCACGGTCTTCTGCGCGGCTTCGATCCGTTTGGAGATCATGCGCGATTCGATGGGAACGCCCTCCTCCATCCCCAGTCTGCCCATAATGCCCTTGATGCGTTCCCCGCCAAAGATGCGAAGCAGATCGTCTTCCAGCGACAGGTAGAAGCGGGAAGATCCCGGATCGCCCTGGCGTCCGGCGCGGCCGCGCAACTGGTTGTCGATACGGCGGGCTTCGTGCCGTTCCGTGCCCAGGATGTGCAATCCTCCGACGCTGACCACGTCGTCGTGCTCGCGGTCGGTGGCCTCCTTCGTGCGGGAATAAACGAGGTCCCACTGCTCTTTCTCTGCCGTACCCGGATCGACGTTCATGCGGCGCAGTTCCGCGCGTGTCATGAATTCTGGGTTTCCACCCAGCAGGATGTCTGTTCCGCGGCCGGCCATGTTGGTCGCCACGGTCACTGACCCCTTCCGCCCGGCCTGGGCCACGATCTCGGCTTCCTTCTCGTGGTACTTGGCGTTCAGCACCACGTGTTTGACGCCGCGCTTCTTCAGCATCGACGAAAGGCGCTCCGATTTTTCCACCGAGATGGTTCCCACCAGAACGGGTTGTCCCCGGGTATTCAACTCCGCAATCTCGTCCACCACGGCGTTAAACTTCTCGCGCTCGGTCCGGTAAACCACGTCCGGATACTCATGACGCAGGAGCAGTTGGTTGGTGGGGATGGTGAGGACCTCGAGATTGTAAATGTTCAGAAACTCGGCGGCTTCCGTTTCGGCCGTGCCGGTCATCCCGGCCAGCTTCTTGTACATGCGGAAGTAATTCTGAAACGTGATGGTGGCGAGCGTCTGGTTTTCGCGCTCCACCTTGACGCCCTCCTTGGCTTCGACCGCCTGGTGCAGCCCGTCGCTCCAGCGCCGGCCCGGCATGAGGCGCCCCGTGAACTCGTCCACGATGAGCACTTCGGGCCCTTTCTCGCCGTCCTTCACCACGTAATCGACGTCCTTCTTAAAAAGCGTGTGGGCTTTGAGGGCCTGGTAGACGTGATGAATCAGGTCCATGTGCGTGGGGTCGTACATGTTCTCGACGCCCAAAAGGCGTTCGCACTCCGTCACCCCTTCCTCGTTCAAGGTGGCCGTCTTCAGCTTCTCGTCGATCTGGTAATGCTTTTCAGCAACCAGCTTGGGAATGATCCCATTGATCTTGTAATACTTGTCGGTCGATTCATCGGAGGCCCCGCTGATGATGAGCGGCGTGCGCGCTTCATCGATCAGGATGGAGTCCACCTCGTCGACGATCCCGAAGCTGTACAAGATACGGTTCCCGGATTTCCTGTGGATGGTCTGCTCATCGGTCGGCAGCATGCGGTGCACGCAGTCGTGAATATCAAACTTCATGTTGTCGCGAAGATAATCGAACCCGAACTCGTTGTTGGTCCCGTAGGTGACGTCGCTGAAGTAGGCGACCTGCCGCTCCCCATCGCTGAGATCGTGCTGGATTACGCCCACCGAGAGCCCGAGAAAATGATAGATCTTGCCCATCCACTCGCTGTCGCGTTTGGCGAGGTAATCGTTCACAGTGACGACGTGGACGCCGCGGCCGGCGAGCGCATTCAAGTAGACCGGCAGGGTGGCGACCAGGGTCTTGCCTTCACCCGTCTTCATCTCCGCGATCTTTCCCTCGTGGAGCGCGATGCCGCCGATGAGCTGGACATCGAAGTGGCGCATCTGGAGCTGGCGCCAGCCCACCTCGCGGACCACGGCGAACGCCTCAGGGAGGAGATCGTCCAGGGCGGCGCCCTGGCCCAGTTTTTCCTTAAATTCAGCGGTTTTACCCCGCAGTTGATCGTCGGTAAGCTTCTGAATCCGGGGTTCGAAGTCGTTGACGGCCACCATCATGGGGCGTATGCGCTTCAATTCACGGTCGTTGCGGCTGCCAAAGATCTTCTTGAGAATCGTGTCGAGGAGCATTCAGTCGCTTTCTGTGGCGAGTTACAATTCTTCATTCTAAGATTCGCTCCCAACCCCGTCAAGGCAAAAGGGCTTTCTCACCGGCTCCTTTTGGAGTGCGGGAGCCTGATCCCGCTTCCACCTGGCGCAGCCTGCTTCGCGCACATTCTCTCAGTGCGGGTGCCGCAGACATGCGTTCTGTGCATGTCTGCGAAGAGCGGCTCATGCCGCCGCTCCTCTCCTCGGTGAAGTGGCAATCCGCAGATTCCTCATGGGCCCACACTCACTGACGGTCTTCAGGACTCTAGCAGGCGCAGGCATGCACAGAACACATGCCTGCGGCCCCCCGGGCCAGGAATTTTCACGTCAGACCTTTCCAATTTTCAATCCAGGAAAATAGCGGGTGCCACTGACTTGTCTGCGAAGAGCGACTCATGCTGCCGCTCCTCCCCCACTTTTTGGAGTGCGGCCCGCCGCGGCGGGCCGCTTCCACCGGGCGAAGCTTGCATCGCGCGCATTCCCTCGGCTCAGCAAGGTTCGCCGACTCAAAGCGCAAGCAAGCTTCCGCACTCAAAAGGCGTCACCGTATGGTAATTGGTTTGGAATTTGGTCTTTGTTTGGATCTTGGGATTTGGACAGAATGGTGCACACAGCACGTTTTTTGCGACGTTTGCGACGAAAGATCGAAGGGTCCGCGCTAATGTGATGCGGCTCTTAAACAGTTGCCCACACCCCGATAGATCGGGGTATGCGCCACCCGACACCTGGCACCCAACACCTGCCACCTACTACCTATTACCTATCACCTACCCTCTACCCCCTATCTTCTATCCTCCGGACGTAGTGCTGTGCCGTTTTGCTCAAGCGGCTGGTCAACTCTGAATAGACAGTACATCGGTGATGTAAATATCATACAAGAAGGGGTGGCCCCCGGGCGGTGGAAGCCAGGGCCAGTCACTGGCCTGACCAGTCTCGATGCGGGAGTCCATCAGATATTGTTCGATCAGTTCTCCGAACCCGAATCACTCATCGAGTTTGCACAACAGGATCAGGCCGTCATCGGAAGTGACAGCGGGACCTTTGGAAATCGATCTTGAGATTGGCGTTGAGGGAGAGCTGAAAGAGCTGATTGTGTAATCGGCGGGCTCGGCCCGGGTCTGCCGATTCTGGTCATTCTGGCGTTATTGCGGTGTCTTAAAGGCCATAGGAGGGTACTCTTGGACGCTCCGACACTTCTGAACCCTGGCGGCAATCCTGAGCAACGGTGGCTGAAACAGATTGCGATGTTTTTGGGCCTTATCTTTGGGGCGATTGTTCTGACGTTTTGTTTTTTTGCCAGTTCGCTGTGCATCACCATAGTCCTGTCGGCATTTCTTGCAATTCTGGTTGACCCCCTGGTGGTGCGAATGGCAAAGATCGGCCTGGGGCGGGTTCTGGCCTCAGGATTTGTTGTATTGTGTTTCATGCTTCTGGCGGGAACCTTGACCTATGTCCTCTATAACAGAGCCTCTGCTTTTGCAGACGAGTTTCCCAGCTACGCTTCTCAAATTCAACGGGCCGTGGCTCCCCTTGTCAGCAAATTCGAGCGTTTTGAGAAAAGCGCCCAGTCCATAACTCCACTAGTGGAAGGCTCGAAGCACGGGACTGAAGTGACGGTTAGACAAGCACCGACGAATTGGCCGGGTTATCTGGTTCGAGGCGTCGGATCGATATCGGGTGTCCTGATCATGGGCGGGATACTTCCGTTCCTGGTGTTTTTCATGTTGGTTACAAAAAATCAGATGTCCGTTCGCCTAGTCAACATGTTCGGAGGCAAAATCGATGTTCCCAAGTTTGTCAGTAATCTTGACAATATGATCCGTGGATTTGTACTGGGGAACCTGATCGTCGGATCCATGATAGCCGCAGGGACGTCGGTGGTATTCCTGATTCTCGGAATGAAGGGAGCGGTGACGCTGGGAATCGTGAGCGGGTTCCTGAATCTGATTCCCTTTCTCGGCCTCCTGCTGGCCACCGCCGTTCCGTTGGCGGCGGCTCTTCTCCAGTTCAACACCCTGGGTCCCTTCATCACCATTGCGATCACGGTCCTTCTTTTTCATTTGGTCGCCGCGGACTTCTTGATTCCCAAGTTGATCGGCTCTCGGCTCCTGGTCGGACCGGTGGCGGTGACCATTGGCATGCTGTTCTGGGGCTGGCTGTGGGGAATTATGGGATTACTTCTGGCCGTCCCGCTCACGGCCTTCGTCAAGCTGATTGCCGATTCGCGTCCTTCGCTCATTCATCTCTCAAATCTCCTAACGGAAGATCCTCGTCCCATTCCACGATGGGCACGCTTCGGTGAA
Organism: Terriglobia bacterium; assembly: GCA_049685715.1. Taxonomy (GTDB): domain Bacteria; phylum Acidobacteriota; class Terriglobia; order JAIQFV01; family JAIQFV01; genus JAIQFV01. Next base: position 5,239 of record JBAVHJ010000438.1, read on the forward strand.
TACACCATACAGCGGGTGAGGCCTTATTTGAAGGGGAGGACCTCTCAAAAACCGAGCCGCGATCCACCGCCATAGATCAGCACTGTCGCAGACAACCTGGTCAGTGATCCTCGGCGTTGTCAGGCCGAGGCGTCAATCGTAGAGAAATGAAGTCGAATATGGGCGAGGTCGTCGCCCCCATCAACCCGTGTGCCAGAATCAGGAGGCAGGAGGCTTTCGAAGGAGAATCAGTTGGGTTCTCATGGCGAGCAAGGATATACCCTGCAGACCGGGGGACCGGCGAATTCAATCTTCAGGCCAGCTATCTTTGAATTGACCCTTGGAATGGGCTGAAGGAAAACAAAAGGGTCAGGCTGCGACGTTCGACAACTGAGAGGCCTCTGGCGCAGAGAGCAAACCCCTCCGTCCCATCTTGTCCGATTTTGTCGATGTCGCAGCCTGGCCCCATTTGCAGGGTCCTCGACTGCGTCCTATCCCGCCACTATCGGCGGGCATCATTCATACACCGGTCACGATTCCTCTTGGCCTCCTCAACGGCCTCCTGGCGCTCATGACCGCGTCTGTGCTTCGCTCTCTGCATCGCCTCGTTGTATTCTTGTTTGCAATGCCTCATGGCCTCTTTGCGCTCATGGGAATCCCGGAATTGTTGTGTCTGTGAAGCGGCTGGGATCGCCATGGAAAACAACAGGGCCAACGATAGAACGGTAAGGGTCGATATTCGTTTCATAAATTCCTCCGGAAACAGAAACAAGGTGTGGTGGGTTGCCTGGCATCAATGAAAGCTTTGTCAGCTTCTGGACTACCGGATCCAACATCCGGGGTTGACGGGATGCATCGAGCCCCATCGGCCGGCTCTCAAATATCATTCTCCAATCACGCCCAGAGTCCCGATGCAACCCCATTCATTCGGGCAACTATAATTTTTCCGCAATCCTTCTTTGTTTTCTTTTCAGGCAGGCAGCCGAGGACTCTGAGCGCAGTGAATCTACGACGGATTGATGAAGCACGTTTACTGCTCAGAGGCGGTTGGCCTGGACTATGCAGCCGCAAATCTCTGTTGTTTCATTGAGTAAAGTGCCAAATCCGCTTCATGCAAGAGGCTCTCGATCGTACTCCCGTCTTGGGGATAGACGGCAACCCCGAAGCTGACGGAAAGCTTTGGTCCTTTGCCGTCACTAGCAATGCTCTCATAGATACGTTGTGCCACCAGGTTGGCCGCCGCGGCGTTCGTTTCCGGTAAAACAAGAGCAAACTCGTCCCCGCCAAAGCGCGCAGGCGTGTCGATGTCCCGGCAACTGGCGCACAAAACATCGGCCAGTCGGCAAAGCGCTTGGCTTCCTGTCATATGTCCGTAGCAGTCGGTGATTCGCTTCAATCCATCCAGATCAAAAAACAATATGGCAAATTCCCGGCTGGTGCGGTCGCTGCGCTTGATCTCCGAATCGAGAACGTCCACCAGGCGGCGATAGTTGGCCAGCCCGGTCAACGAATCGCTGGCCGCCTGCCGACGGAGGTGATCCTCGAGCTCTCGCTGCCGGGTGACGTCTTCGGCGATGACTTCATAGGCTTCCAACTCCCCCTGCTCGTTGAGGACTTGTCGTCCGCTGAGCCGGACCTTCATGGTCGCATGGTCCTTCCGCTTCCATTCTATTTCGATGGGATCGACCAGAGCATCCGCGCCCGATTGACCCAGGAAGAGCGCTCGTTTGCCAGGGTCTTGAATGATGTCACGAGCTAGGTCTAAAGCCAGGAGTTCCTCTCTTGACTCATAGCCGAGCATCCTCATCATCGCCTCGTTCACTTCCAGAAGCCTGCCGTCGACACTACAGCGGCAAATTCCATAGCTTAGGTTTCCTGCCAGGGCACGGTAACGTGCCTCCGAACGTCGCAATTCCTTTTCAGCGCGATCACGTTGATCGCGCAGTGCTTTCTCAGCAAGAGCCCGATGAACGGCTACAGGGAGATGCCCAATGCTCTCCATTTCAATACAATCGGCAGCACCTTTCAGGATGAATTCTGCAGCGGTTTCCCGTTTCATGCCGTTGACCAAAAAAATGAGGGGGATGTCCTTCTTCATCTGGCCCAGGAGGCCCAACACCTGCGTTTCTTTCCAGTTTGTGTCGGGGTACTCGGCCACAATGAGGTCAAAGAGCTGCAAACGGAGTCGTTCGGCGAACTGCTCGGGAGTCACAACCACATCCGAGCTCACCGTGAATCGCGCCCTCTTGAGTTCATCCAAGCAGCGCTCAACATCTTCCAGGGAACGATGAACAAAGAGGATTCGCACAAGATTTTGTCTGCGCTCAGGTGCGTCGCGGACAGAAGCTTGTTCGCCTAGCTCCAGGCC
>JBAVHJ010000439.1:0-15276 GCA_049685715.1 Terriglobia bacterium
CCGTTGCTCTCTTAAAATATTTTCCTCACCCCCAGGGAAGGAAAATTCCTCAATTGCTTTGCCCCGCCCGCCCGAAATGCCTTTTCATGCGTTTAAACGGGCAATGCCTGAAAGCGATCAATTCCGCGGGAGAAGCTCCACGCTCCGAGGGAAACGAAGAAGACCCCCTGTTGATAGGATCAAGGACCCAAGTTTTGAGTAAAGGTGTTGTGGGAGGCATGCCATGCGAAGACGGCTGGCGCTTAAGCTGATTTTCTCCATGACGATCTTGGTCTTTGTCGTGGAGGGTATCTCCGGATATATTAATGTAAAGAACCAGGAGCGCCAACTTTTGGATGCAATCATCCAAGGTGCGGACCAACTTTCCAATGGCATTACCAGCGCGACGTGGCATGCCATGCTTGCGGACCAGCGTGATACCGCCTACGAAGTCATGCAGACCATCGCCCTGAAACAGGGGATCAATAAGATTCAAATCTTCAACCGTGAAGGGCGCATCATGTTTTCCACCAAATCCAACGAGGCCAGACAACTGGTCGACAAGAGGTCAGAAGCGTGCGCCGTCTGTCATTCGGCGCTACAGCCCCTGGTTAAAGTCGACATCTCGTCACGGGCGCGCATTTTTCACACCCCCGATCGGCTTCGAAAGCTAGCGATGGTCACTCCCATTTACAACGAGCCTGCCTGCAGCCAGGCCGCCTGTCATGCCCACCCAAAGGGAATGAAAGTGCTGGGAGTGCTGGATCTAACGCTCGACCTCGATCGGGTCGACCACGAATTGGCGAATATTAAGGTCCGGGGCTTGCTCGCGACCGCAATTCAAGTGGTGTTGATCAGCCTGTTCATCATCTTTTTTACGCAACATTTCGTTGATGCTCCGATCCGAAAGTTGATCGAGGCCACTAAAGCCGTCAGCGCGATGCAGTTGGACAAGCCCATCAAGGTGGACTCCAGCGAGGAGCTGGGCGAGCTGGGGCGCTCGTTCGACCTGATGCGTGAACGCCTGAAACAGGCCATGGCCGATAACGAGCAGTTCCTTCAAGGATTGGAAGCCAAGGTGGAAGAAAGAACGGAACAGTTGAAGGCAGCCAACCAGAAGCTCATGCACACCGACCGCCTTGCCTCGCTGGGGCAGCTCTCGGCCAGCGTGGCGCATGAGATCAACAATCCGCTCTCGGGAGTCCTGAACCTTTCGAAATTGATGCAACGCATTCTCAAGGACGACGGCATTCCCCCCGGGCGGATCGAAGAATTCCGGCGGTATCTCGGGCAGGTGGTGAACGAGACGACCCGGGTGGGCCGGATCGTGTCTGACCTGCTGGCCTTTTCGCGCCGCTCCCGTCCCCAGAGCAGGCGCTCGGACCTGAACGCGATTGTGAAGACCACGATCTCGCTCGTCACCCACAAACTGGTCTTGGGGAATGTGGAGACGCAGCTGGACTTGGCGGAAAACCTCCCTCCGGTGTCGTGTGACAGTTCACAGATGCAACAGGTGGTGATGAACCTGATTATGAATGCCGCGGAGGCAACCTACCGGAAAGGGCAGGGCAATGTGAAGGTCACGACCCGGGTCCAGGCGGATGGCTCCAAGGTGATCCTTGAAGTCACGGACAACGGGGAAGGGATCCCTCCGGAGTACATGTCCAAGATTTTTGATCCCTTCTTCACCACCAAGGAAGAAGGCAAGAGTGTGGGCCTGGGACTGGCCGTGGTGTACGGCATTGTGGACGCGCATGGAGGCGACCTCGATGTAAAAAGCAAGCGCGGCGAGGGGTCCACGTTCCGGGTGGTCCTTCCGCTCGTCCGTGACGACAAGCCCGCGGAAGTGGCCTCCGGAAAAGCGGTGGAAACAGGACGCCCAGTGTGAGCTTCATTTATTTAGTGCCCCTCGGCACCGTGGATGATGAGATTCTCACCGTCATCGAAACGTGCCTGGGGGACCACTTTGGATTTGAGACGCGCCGGCTGGCTCCGCGGACCGAACCCGAGTTCGCCTACGATGCGCGACGGCGCCAGTACAGCTCGACCTTGATCTTACGCGAGCTGGTGGGGCGATACCCTGCCGATGCGGCCCGGATCCTTGCCGTCACGGAGAAGGACCTGTTCATTCCCATGCTCAGTTTCATCTTTGGACAGGCGCAGTTGAAGGGAACGGTGGCCATCGTTTCACTCGCCCGTCTCCGGCAGGAGTTTTATGAATTGCCGGCCAACCGCGTCCTCCTGGTGTCGCGGATCATCAAGGAAGCGCTCCACGAAGTGGGACATACGTTCGGACTGATCCATTGCCTCCAGCGGTCGTGTCCGATGTCGCTGTCCACCAATGTCCACCAGGTCGATACGAAAGGCAGTGATTTCTGCTCCGGTTGCCGGGCGTTTCTCCGGGAAAATATCGGCGCGACCTTTGAACAAGCCGCCAATTATATGGGGGCGGAGGAGTCACCATGAAAACACACTGGGAAATTATTGTGGTCGATGATGAAGAAGTCATGCGCGAATCGCTGGCCGCCTGGCTGCGTGAGGATGGCTATGACGTCGATACCGCGGCCTCGGGACGCGAAGCCATCGAGAAGGCGCGCCAGAAGGACTACGCCATCTATTTTGTCGACCTCAAAATGCCGGGCGGGATCGACGGCATCGAAACCATGATGGAACTCCGCAAGATTCATCCCGAAGCCTCCATCATCATTATTACGGCCTATGCCACCGTGGATACCGCCATCACCGCCATGAAGGAGGGGGCGCAGGAGTATATCGTCAAACCGTGCAACCCCGAGGAGATCTCGCTGCTGGTCAACCGCATCATCAAGGTCAAAAACCTTCAGCGCGAAAATACGATTTTGAGAAAGAAGCTGACCAAGCAATATCGCTTCCATGACATCATCAGCAAAAATCCGAAGATGCTGGCGATGTTCCAGTTGATCCAGGAGATCGCCAGCCTGCGAAGCACCGTGCTGATCCAGGGCGAAAGCGGGACGGGAAAAGAACTCATTGCGCGCGCCATCCACTTTTCGGGCGACCGGGCGGATCAGCCGTTCATCGGCGTTTCCTGCGCGGCCCTCGCGGAGACCCTGCTGGAATCTGAATTGTTCGGTCATGAAAAAGGCTCCTTCACAGGGGCGGTCTCCCAGAAAAAGGGGAAGTTTGAAATGGCGGATGGGGGGACCATCTTCCTGGATGAGATCGGAGATATTTCTCCCAAGCTGCAAATGGATCTGCTTCGGGTGCTGCAGGAACGGTGCTTCTACCGGGTCGGCGGGTCTGAGGAGATCAAGGTGGATGTGCGTGTCATCGCCGCCACCAATGTCGCTCTCCAGCAGGCGGTTCTCGACGCCAAGTTTCGCGACGATCTCTTTTACCGGCTGAACGTCATCAACATCCAGATCCCCCCACTGCGGGAACGCCGCGAGGATATCCCGCTACTGGCCCGAAGTTTCGTGGAACGCCTGGCCCACGAGCTGGGAAAAGACGTGGGCGATATCAGCGAGGGCTCCCTGAAACTTCTCCTCGATCACAACTGGCCGGGCAATGTCCGGGAACTGGAGAACGCCGTAGAACGCGCCATCGTCACTTGCCGTGGCAGAGTCCTCACGGAAGAGGATTTCACCTTCCTGACTCAAAATGGGGGCGAGAAACGAGGCTGGTCCATCCCGGCGAACGTGACGTTGCAGGAATTGGAAAAGGAAGTCATTGTGGCGACCATCCAGCGGACCCACGGCAACATCAAGGAAGCCGCGGCCGCCCTGGGAATCGATCGGTCAACCTTGTACGAGCGGATCAAAAAATTCGAAATACAAAGATAGTCCGCAGATGACGCAGATGACGCAGATGACACAGAAGGGGGCTAAAAAGGCAAGTTCCAAAATCCAAATAAGATCCAAATTCCAACGAATTAAACAAACACCGGCAAATGCTTCATTGAAATTTGGTCCTTGGAGTTTATCTGGACTTCGGATTTTGGAATTTGCCTTTACTTTCTGGACCTTCAACTTTGAACTTGGAGCTTGGAGTTTGGAATTTATTTGGAATTTGGACTTTGGACTTTGGAATTTGCCTCTTCGTCTATGGTTCCAAAAACATCTCCCCCCACACGGCATCCCAGTCGATGCCCGGATATTCCTTCGAAGGATCGTTCACCAAGACGCCGCCGTCGGCCAGGCTCCGTTCTACTCCATCGCCTGCCAACGAAAGCTCCAGCCGCTCCATTTCACGAGCCAACCACGGACGGATCTCCGGTCCCCGGAGCAGATGGCGGGTATCCGCTTTCGCAGCGGGCGGCTTGAGCTTGAGATACCAGCCCGACTTCGGCCCGCCCGTCTGAACCACCTTACCCTCCAGCGGCGATAGAATGCGCAGATCCGAGCCGTTCTTTTTGACATGCCACGCCGTTCCGTTCACGTGGAGCGACGTTCCGGGGGCCGGCAACAGGACTTCGTCGGGTTCGCCAATCAGGCGCGATCCAAAATCATCCAGCCCGACCGTCACTGTTCCATCCGGTCCGGGTTTTACCCAGGTGTGACCCCGGTGATACATCCGGTCCAGGGGCATATCGAACCCCAGGATGCGTCCTTCTTCATCGTCCCCTTCAAAACTGATATGAAGCCTGCTCCTTCTGGATGCGCCCAGCTTCGCGTGGTCAGCGCACTGGCGACAATCGAAACCTCTCTCGCAGGTCCGGTGCTTGAATTCCCCGGTCAACTCATGACGGCAGGTGCGGTCCCGCTCCGGCAGATCTTCGAAATCCAATTTCCACCGGATGCTATCGTTTTTCCGGGCATTGAAGTCCTTCAGAGATCGAACCACGGCGATGGCCACCGTCCCGAAGATGACGGAGACGACCGAATAAAAGATCCCAAGAAAGATCAGATTGCCGGGCGTCCACGTAAATCCATAAACCCATGGAAACATTTGAATCCTCCGTTACGATTGCTTGATCTTTTTGTCCTGTAGGGTCGCCCGTCTCGGCGGGCGCCCTCCTACCATTACCCTTAAGATTGCCTGAGTTCTTTCTCCTGCGGGAACAGAGGCAAATACCTGAAAGAGAACGAATAAATCAAGACTCCATAAGCCACCACCGCAAGGAACGTCGCCGTCTCCTGCCAGCTCGGAACATAAGAAAGGAAGCGGTCGAAGGGAAGCGTCGGCAGCGCCAGCGTCTGAATTGTGAAGACAAACCTGTTCAGCATGACGCCGACACAGACCAGAAACGCTGCCGGCACGAGCCAGGCGGTCTTCTCGCGCCTCTTCTTGTCCAGCAGGATGATCGCGGGCAACAGGCCACACACGACAATTTCAGCAAACATAAGCCACGTGCCAAACGGCTCCCAGGAATAAAAATCGAACGGATTAAATCCGGAGGCGGGAGCCGTGCGATTAATCCAGACCAGGGTGTCAATCGTCTTGAAGAAGACATAGACCATCAGGAGGATTCCGGAAATCCGCCCCAGCAGGCTGAGCACTTCCCGCTTCACCAGTTCCTTCTTTGAGAGCTTGGACACCAGCCACGTCGTCAGCAGGATGAAGCTCGGTCCCGCGGCAATGGCGGATAGAATGAATAGAAAAAAGGTGGAGGGCCAGATGCCCAGGCCTTCGCGGAAGGCAAAGGGACGGCCCCGCAGCACCCCGTATAATCCGCCCAGCGAACCCTGGTGGAAGAAGGACAAGAACGTTCCCACGCCAGCCAGTACGTACATGACTTTGTGCAAATGGAACTCGAACACCAGGAACGAAGGGATCTGCCGGAACTTGCGGTTGCGCAATACCAGCGGAGCATACTCAAACAACAGCACCGTCAGGTAGCACGTGATACAAAAGGTGACTTCGGTCAACATGGAGTGAATGTTGGGATGCCAGAAGGTGAACCACGCCCGCAGGGGTTGCCCCACATCCACCATGAGGACCACAATCGCTCCACTGTAACAGATCAGTCCCAGGACCACGGCGCTGTTGATGACCGCCTTCAACTCGTCCTTCTTTAAGATGTAAAGTAAGAATCCGGTAAAAAACGCTCCCGCGCCCAATGCGATCACCGTGAGGTCCAGGTAAATCCACAACCCGAAGGCAAAGCGGTTGTCCATGTTGGTCTGGTTCAACCCTTTCGCCAGGCAAAGATAACCCGCATACAGCCCCAATCCGAACAGCGCGACCCACGGGACAATCCACGAGAGGAAGTTTGTAAAAGAGCTCCGCTGGACGCCGCGGATGATGAATTGCTTATCCATGAACCTTCTCCTTCTCTTTAGGCTTCTGGACTTCCCGCTGAGCGATTTGGCGCACCCAGGCTTGTTCGGAACGGTAGTAGACCTTCGGTTCGGTTCCCAGCTTTTCGAGCATGCGGAAGGCATGCCCGTCTCGAGCCAGCCGGGAGACCTCGCTGTCGGGATCTGCCAGGTCCCCAAACGTGATCGCTCCGGTTGGACACGCTTCCACGCAGGCGGGCTGGTAGTCCTTGGGATCGATTTCCTCCCGTCCCGCTGCCGCGGCCTTCGCTCTCGCCGCTTGCAAGCGCTCGTGGCAGAAGTTACACTTCTCCACCACACCGCGCATGCGGGGAGAAACATCCGGATTCAGCGTCTTCTCCATTCCCGCCGGCCACACCGGATCCCACCAGTTGAAGTAGCGGGCATGATAGGGACACGCCGTCATGCAGTACCGGCAGCCCAGGCATCGCACCGGAATTTGAGCAACGATCCCGCTCGCCGCATCGATTTCAACCGCCTTCTGAGGACACACCGAAACACAGGGTGTGTGCTCGCCGCACTGCTGGCAGGGGACCGGGATATAAGCGCTGCGGTTTTGGGGGAAGGGAAGTCCATTATCGAACTTATAAACCCGAACCCAGGTGATCCCCGTGCGATCGGTCGCCTTGGCGGTGGCGGGTGGAATGTTGTTTTCCACCGCGCAATCCACCATGCAGGCGCCGCAGCCCGTGCACTTGTCCAAGTCGATCACCATCCCGTAGCGATGTTGTTTTTTGTTTTTGGTGTCCATTAATATTGTCCCTCTCTACTCGCTCTACCGTTCCCGTAAGGGCGGACGCCCCTACGCTGTGACTCTGGCGCGGGTCACTCGCCACGTGCACGATTCATCGAGATTGCAGAGATCCAAAACATTCTTTGTGCCCGGCGTTTCCACGGAGCTGAAGTCCTCGACGCTGGGTCCGACGGCGACCGCGATCACTCTCGGCATGACTGCGGCGTCGAACCGGATCTCCACTTTCATCGCACCATTCTCTGTCTCGACCCACGCCCGTCCGCCGTCCGTTAGCCCGAAGGCTTTGCCGGTTTCCGGGTTCACTTCCGCTTGACCCGAGAGCTTCCTCAAGCCGGACTCCTGGTACAGCTTGGTCATCAGGGGTGATAGCTGGCCGTTTCCGGTAGCGCCGCGCCATCCGAAGGGCATCAGGACGAAACCAAATGCCGCCACCGGGCCGGGCGCTTTCGAGAAACGTCCCTGACCCGCGACTTGGAGCCGCTCGAAGTTGTTCTGTGCCCTGCCCAGGAGCGAGAAGTTCGGCATGGGCTTGATCTCCGTCTCGGAATCCACCCAGCAACCACCTTCGAAAAGGATTTTCCAAAGTTGATCCGCGGTGCCGACTTCAGCGATCGATACGGTCTTGCCGTCGCTGTAGTTGAAGATATGACCGCGCTTTGAATTGTGAATGGCCTCCACGCGGCGCTTCAGGTGGTCTTCGAAGGTCTTTGCATTCGCCTCTTCAATGAAGGGCACACCGGCCGCATTCGCCACACGCCTGACCAATTCAAAAGGTTCAGTCGCCCCCGCGGGCGCGGCCATCAACGGTGGCGACAAGCTGAAGGAAGCGGTCGTCGCATCGGCCGGCGCAGGTACATCCTGAAGCGATTCGAGATAGGTCGGCGCCGGAATAATGTAGCCGGCATGCCTGGTGAGACCTGTCAAATACGAAGACAGGCTCACGACAACGGCCCCTTGCGGAACAAGCTTCTTTTCCAGCAAGGCCCAGGGAATAACGTTTCCGGATTCTGCGGCATCCAGGATCAGAACCCGAATGGAGCGGTCCGGCACATTGCTGATTTCCGTTGGGGGCGCCGCTTTGGAAGTGCTGTGGATCAGCCCATCCGGGACGTCGCGCCTTGAAACGATGCCGCCGATGCGTCCGACGCTGCCCAACAGAAGGTTTAAACCCGCAAGAGCGGTCTCTTCTTCTTGGCCCAGCGGCCCGCCACCGGGATCTCCCCCACCCATCACGATGGCTGGCGCGCGCTGCGCCAGGCTTCGGGCCGTGGCAATGATTCTGTCCGGGCTGACCCCCGTGATGCCGGCCGCTTCCTCCGGGGTGAACCGTTCCACCAGGTCGAAGTACGAGCGGCGGCCTTCCTTCCTGAAATCATCGGCCTTGCGGCGGATCAAATCCCGGTCGTAAAGATCTTCATGGACGATGACATGGGCCAACCCGAGGGCAAAGGCCGCTTCGGTACCCGGATTGACAGCTACCCACTCATCCGCAAACAGAGCGGTTCGAGATTGCCGCGATTCCACTTGGATGATCTTCAACCGCTTGTCCGGATCAAGGGACTTCTGAGCCTTGATAATCTCCATGACGCGGCCCGGCGTTCCCCAACCATCCAGAAGGGGAGCCCCAAAGCTGAGGATCGTCCGGGTGTTTTCGAGGTCATAGCCCAGCGGTCCATAAGGCTTGTCCAACATCCCTTGCAGGGTATTCAGGGTGTCACTCCCGGAGTTTGGAGTCGTCACATAAACCCCGTTCGCAACACTCCCCAGGAATTGGCGGTAGACCGCCGAAATTGACCGTCCGGGCTGTTGATCGACAACGGCGATGGATCCACCGGAGCGGCCCGTCTTCAACTCCGATACCGCCGCGGCGATTCGAGCCACGGCCGCATCCAGGGTGACGGGTACAAACTCTGTCTTCCCATTTTTTTGGACGCGCTCGACCGGGTGGGCTGCACGCCGGGGGTGATAGGGAAGATGATGCCCTCCCAGTCCCACCGGGCAGAGCGCCCCGCGGCTGACCGGATGTTGAACCACGCCGGTCAACATCACGGGCTGGTCACCCACGCATCGCACCCGTACTCCACATCCTGCCGGGCACAAAGTGCACGTGGTGAATTTCGTGCGAATCTCACCATGCAGCGGCCTGGGAATCCACGACCAGTTCTGAGACCAGACGGCAGCGTCATCGATGAGTTTCCAGGGAACCGGCGTCAGGAATGCGCCGACTGCCGATCCCCCCACGAATTTGAATAAGTCCCGACGCGAAATCTTCATGACTGTGATTTATCCTTTTTATGTTTCGTAAGCATCTCTGTCAAAAAAAGCGAACCGCAAAGGACGCCATCTTTGGTAGCCCCGGCGAGCGTTCTTCTCGCCGGGGATTTATCGAGTTTGCTGACAAATGCAAAAAAAGCGAACCGCAAAGGACGCAGAGAAGACGCCAAGGTCGCAAAGGGGGGTATGGTTTAAACCCTTTATTCAATGGCGCTCTTTGCGCCTTCTCTGCGTCCTTTGCGGTTAATTCTTGTTTCATAAAATCGCAGCTCTCATTTGTGGCACAGCAGGCAGTTATTCGAGACCCCATGCTGCTCATGGCACGTCGCGCAGTTATCCATCTTCTTCCCATCCCAAACTTCGGAATGGATTCGAGAGAGGGAATGGCCCCAGATGTCTCGGCTGTATCCGGTCAGACGGTTGCTTTCATACGGCCGGAGCGCATCCGTTGTGCCATGCGGCCCATGACAACGCACACATTGAATCTTGGCGAGCTTCACATGCTGGACGTGAGAAAAATAGGCGTTTTCCGGCTGGCGCGAATAGACCAGCCATGGAATTTCCGTGTTCGTCGCCACATATTTTTCCACCAGGACCTTCTCATCCGGGGAATCGCCCAGGGGGGCCACGTGACATCCCGCACATTTGCTGATCGACGGGATCCCGTTAAAACGGCCATCCGCCTGGAACGAGTGGCAGTCTTCACAAGTCAGCCCGGCTTTTTCACCGGTGTGAACGCGGTGGCTGAACTGGATCGGTTGATTCGTCTTTTGATACAGCATGCGGGGAAACCCGAACCAGCCCACCACCAGCATCACTAAAACTCCCGCCAGGAACATCAGTTTTCCGCGATTCTTTACCACCACCGCCTCCAACTCGCATAAGGAGAAAAGAACTGATTAAACAGATTCAGCACCTCTTCCCGGTTAAGATGCTGCATTAATTCACCGGTGAAGATGCCCCCATCCATGACCAGCCTTTTGTCTTCAGGCTGTGACTGGGCGATGCGCTCGTGAACGAACTCCGTCGCGCGCTCCACTTCCTTTTGCATCCACTCGACGGCTTGCTTCCCTCGAACCAGTCCGGCCCGCGCTCCCATCTCCGAACCCGAGATCGCGGCCTTCGGTTCGGTGCCCTCAAACAACCATCCCGGGCCATAGGGATCGGCCACCAGTTTTTCAGGATGGGCCCGAAGGTAGTTGTTGGTGGCAGTGACGTGCATGTAATACGGAAAGACCATGTGCAGGTCCGCCCCGTTGACGGTCAGCACAGCGGTCGGCCGCTGGATACCTTTCCCCGTCAGAAAACTCACCTTGTCCACCTCCGAAATCATCCGGGTGAGAAAAGCGTCCACTCCCACATGACAAACGCCGTCCAGGTTGGTTTCCATCCACATGTGATTTCCCGAGTACCCCAGCTCGAGGGGCACCCTGATTCCATCCACCCATTCGTCCATGACAACCTCCTGACGACCCTTTCCAGACGGGGACACAGCCGATGTGTCATGCACTTCCGGTTCCGCCATCGCCAGGTAGAGCTCGCAATGGAGGTGACTTTCGTTGCCACACCGGGAAAGCTGTGACTCGCTGTAAGGGATGTACTTGGTTACGGAAGCGGCAGAGCAATACTGAACGAGAGATTCGTGGAGGAACGGGCAGTGCGACTGGCTCGGATGCTCCTCGTGAAGCGTCTTGGCATCCGGGCAGGTCACATAGTCTTGCGAGGAACATTTCTCTCCATTGGCATTGGCCGCGGTTCGGAGGATCATCTTCTTATATGCAGACGACTTGCAGAACTTCACTTGAGCTTCCCTCAGAAACGGACACCTCATAACTCCTCCTGTCCCTGGAATTCTGAAATTTCTTGAGTGTTCAGAATTCTTATTGCGTTTAATTGACGGAACGATGGATGTTGGGCTCTTCGTTGAAGCGCTCCAGGGGAGGGTCCCAATGCTTTTCTTCTCCCAAGCTCCATCGGTCCTTGTCCACCCGCTCGCCGCCATCGGCCATCGTTAAACCGAGTTCGGGAACCATGTAGGAGTATTCGTCCACTTTTTGGATCGCGCGCTTCTCCGCCCGGACACGCTGGACGATCTCCTGAAAAAGTGACTTCCCTAAGAACAGAATGCAGATGCCCGTGACGACACCCAACGCAATGTTCGTCACGTTGAGCCAAAACGTTTTTGGATCGCCGAATTCAAACACGGTGTGCCTCCTTCTCTTTCTTGATGAAATCTTCCTCGCACCACACTGATGAGGAAGTCCTGCAAGAATGAAATATGCACATCGGGTTCCGAATATGCAAAATCGCTCAAAATTGAGCCTATATGTTTGATTCTTTGTTTGATATTTAGTGAGAGGTGATTATGGGAGATCGATCAACTTGGAAGTGGCATGTTGGATTTTCCAACACGCCCGTCTTGATTCCCTGCACGCCTCTTACATCATTATTATTAGGTGGCTTCATTCTCGGGTGGCTTTTGAAGCAAGACAAATTCACAACAAAGCCCTCGGTCCCTGCTCTGACTCCCGAATTCGAAGCAGGGTCATTGATTCCTGCCGACCCAGTCGAGGACACCTGGTAATCTCCAATTTCCAATCTCAGAATCAACGCCCCTTTGCAGCCTCCTTGCGTTAGCCTTTGGCATTTGTGTCAGAGGAATTCACAAAAAGCCAGAGGCCAGAAGCGAGAAGCCGGAGATTCGGGAAAACTGAGAGAAGCCTTTCAATCTGAACTTGAAACTTTGAACATTGGACTTTGAACTTTGGTCTTTGGATTTTTAGCTTTGGACCCTGGACTTTGGACCCTGGACTTTGGACCTTTCTTCCTGACACCCGACACCTGGCACCCGGCACCTGACACTCGACACCCGACACCTGCAATAAATTCTTTGCATGTCCGCGAACCACCGCCCTATAATCCTCGACAGGAAACGATTAACCGAGGCCCAATTCATTTCGTAATCATATTTTCATCGTCCATCTGTGAACTCTGTGAAATCTGCGGAATCTGCGACTTTGTGAAATCTGCGAAATCTGCGGACAAAACTGGAGGATGTCATGGAAACCCAGGGGCAAGAACGCCATCATCTGAATACTGCGCGCTGCCGATCGACCCTGTTCCTCATCGCCATTCTCTTCGCCGCATTGGGCGCCACCTCATCGAGGACCTCCGGCAGTTGTTCCGCCCCCACCTTATTCACTGGTCCGATCTTTTCCACCGGCGGACTGACCCCGCGTTTTATTGCCCTCGGGGACTTTAACGCCGACGGCAAGGCCGACCTTGCGATCGTCAACGAACAAACCTCCACCGTCACGATCTTTTTGGGAAACGGCAATGGAAACTTTCAAATTGTTGAAAGTCTCGTAGTGGGTTTGGGCCCACGGTCCATGGCGGTCGGCGACATAGATGGCGACGGCAAACTTGACCTTGTGGTGGCCAACCGGGTCTCCAACACCGTGTCGGTCATGCTGGGCAATGGCGATGGCACCTTTCGTCCCCGCGTGGATTTCGCAACAGTGGGACATCCGGCATTCATCGTGTTGGGCGACTTCAACGGGGATGGCAAGATCGACCTCGCCATGGCCACCGAAGATTTCCAAAACGCCACCATCATGCTGGGCAATGGCGATGGGACCTTTCGAGGCCCCGTGGGATTCAGTGCGGGATTCACCCCCCAGGGCCTGGCGGTGGGCGACTTCAACGGCGACGGCAAAGCCGATCTGGCTGTAGCCAATGAAGCTTCGAACACCGTGTCCATCCTGCTGGGAAACGGGGACGGCACGTTCAAGACTGCCGCTGACCAGAGGGCCGGCGTGGGGGTCGAATATGTGACGGTGGCTGATCTCAACGGCGATGGCCATGCGGACCTGGTCGTGGCGAACCGGTCAACCAACAACATTTCGATCCTGCTGGGCAGGGGCGACGGCACATTCCAGACTCACGTGGAATTTCCCTCCGGGGGCACCTCACCCCATTTCATCATGGTGGCTGACTTCAACGGGGACGGTACACTCGACCTCGCCGTGGCCAACGAAGACTCCGATTCCGTCTCGGTCTTGCTGGGCAACGGGGACGGCACCTTTCAACCCCCGGTCTCCTTCCCGGCCGGTTCCAGCCCACAGGGCATTGTCGCGTCCGAATTCACCACCGATGGCAAGCCCGATCTGATGGTCATCAACAAGTCTTCCAATGCCGCCACCCTGTTGTTCAACAACTGCACCTCTCCCACCAATGCGGTGAATCTCCCGGTTTTTGCCGGGGGCGCGGGCACCACTTCCACCCTGGGAAGCGCGGGAGCGGTGCAGGCCGGCGATGCCGTGGTCAATCTCAATTCGGGCACCGCCCCGTTTGGGACGGCCGTGTTTAGCGTCACCCAGAATGGAGTGGTCGTCGCGGAAGCGGGAGTGCCCGCGTCTCCGCCCACCACCGCAGCCCGGATCTTCATTGACCTTCAGACCGGGGACAGCCCCAAGTCCGGCCGGGTGGAAGCAGCGGCGATCACCATCAACACCGGTTTTGCGATCGTAAACCGGGGCGGCGCGACCGCAAATGTCACCTTCACATTGCGCGGGATCAATGGACAGCCCACCGCCATCGGACATGCCCTGTTGCCGGCCGGCGCGCACATTGCCAAGTTCATCAACCAGCTCCTCGACATCGCCCCCGACTTTGTGTTGCCGCCAACACTGCTCACGGGCCACCAGTTCGCCACGCTCGAAATCCGCAGCGACCAGCTCCTCTCCATCCTGGCGTTACGTTTGACCACGAACCAGCGCGGTGAAACCCTCATCACGAGCACGCCTATCGCCGATCTGACCAAGCCGCCATCGACCGACCCCGTGTTCTTTCCGCAGTTCGTCGACGGGGGCGGCTACCAGACCGACTTCTTCCTGCTCAACACCTCCAGCGTCGTTGCCAATGGAACCATCAAGGTGTTGGGGAACGACGGCTTCCCCCTGATCACCGGCCAGGTGAATGGACTGGCGAGCTCCACGTTCCCCTACTCCATTCCCCCAGGGGGATTCTTTATCTTCCAGACGACCGGGGCGGTGCTGAATGTTAATACGGGTTCGGTGCAAATTGTCCGGAGCGGCAACTTCACGCCCGTGGCGGCCGGGGTGTTCAAGTTCACGCGGGGCAATGTCCTGGTAACCGAGTCGGGCATCGCTGCCACCATCCCAACCACCCACGCCCGAATCTTCGTCGATACCTCGACCACGGACTTGGGTCACCACAACACGGGATTGGCCATTGCGAATCCGGCGCCTTTTGGCGCCCTCAATTTGACCATCACCGCCTTTCAATCCGACGGATTAACTCCCGCAGCCTTGGCCCCCAGCTTTCCCTCGCTCGTCGGCGGCGGACACACGGCCGCGTTTGCGGGCGAGTTGATTCCCAGTCTGCCCGGAGGCTTCGTCGGGGTATTGGACATGACCTCGGCCTCGCCGTTCGTGGCCCTGACGCTTCGCTCCCTCGACAATTCCCGCGGAGATCAACTCTTAACCACCTTCCCGGTGGCGGACTTCAACCAGCCCGCCCCATTCCCGATCGTCTTTCCGCAAATCGCCGACGGGGGAGGGTTCCAAACCCAGTTCATCCTGTTGGGCGCCGGCGCTGGCGCCGGCGCCAATACCACTTTATCTTTCTTTGCCGACAACGGCTCGCCCTTGGAAGCAACCAAAAAACCCTAGACGTTTGTCGAGCCGCCAAGCTCGAATGGCCGATTTCCGATCAGGGGTCTTCTCGCCTTGAGATCTTCCGAACTCCCGGGACTTGTTTACCCCGAGTTCCCAGGCTGAGGTCTTGTTCATGGCCATGTGCTCGGACTGGGTTTCCCGTCGTTGCTGTGCTTCAACTCCCCCAGATAACGGTCCCCCATCTCAAATTTGAAATTTCAGATTTGACCTTCTCTGCCGATAACGACTCGCCCCTGACAGCCAACACGTTCGCTCTGACGAAATGAAAGTTATTGGACCTTGGACTTTGAACCTTGAACTTTGAACCTTGGAC